>VBCZ01000211.1 GCA_005889025.1 Betaproteobacteria bacterium | reverse complement strand
CTCAAGTCAAGCTGCCAATCGTCGCCGCCGCGAGTCGCGCCGATGCGCAGATCGTTGAGTTGTCTGCCGAAGACTTCCAGCGCGCCAACCGTCACATCCACGCCGGCGAGTGGAAGCGCGTCAGCGGCGCCGCTGTCGAGCTGTTTCTTGAGCGCAAGCCAACCGTCGAGATCGACGGCGGGCACGTCGCCGCGCACCCACAGGCCGGGGCGATCGGCATTGCCTGCGGCTTTGCCCAGCGCGAGCAATGCACGGTCGACGACGGATCCTCGCGACGTCAACCTGCGTTGCAGAGTCAGCTTGGCCAGATGCCCGTAGCTGACCGTCAAGGCGTCGCGATCCTTATCGGTGGTGCGGCGTTCCAGTCTGAGCGGCATGACGTCGGCGGCCGCTTTCGCGACCGGCACGGGCAGATCGACGGCGGCGCCCTTGAGGTTCGAATCGAGCATCCACGTCACGCTATCCTTCTGCAAGTTGATGGCAACCTGCCAATCGGTGCTGCCGGAAAGCCGGGTAAGCAGCGGCTCCTGCGAATATTCTGTGCGCAGCTGGGCGAGGTTTGCCGTTCCCTGGCCATCGATGCGAACGCGTCCGTCGGCACTGCTCACCGTAAGGCGCGCCGGGCCGCCGAGAATCTCCGCCGTGAGCGGGGCAGCGTGGACTTCATGCGTCGAAAAAAGCAGCTTGCCGTTGAGATCCTTCAGCGCCGGGACGCCGCCGGCGAGCTGAAGGCGGTTGCCGCTGAAAACGTAATCGCCCGATACCTGGTTGCGCTCGGGCTGGCCGAGTGGAAACTCCATAGCGAGCGACAGCGTCCCATTGCCGCTCGCGTCCGCGCCGTCGGTGAAATGGCCGATCCACTCGGCGACCGGACTCTCGGCGGTAAAACGCAGGACTTGCTGCGTGGGTGCCGTCGTCGAACCCTCCACCCGAAGAAGTGCATGCGGACCACGAAGATCGGCGATGTCGGCCTTGACGTGCTCTATGTCGATGCCCGCGACGCGGCCACGTCGCGCGTCGATGACCATTCGCACGCCATCGATGCGCAAATCGCCATCGATGTCGGCCAGCGGCGGCCAGCGTGTTGCGTAGTCGATGCCGACGCCCTGCGCCTTCAGGGCGACCTGAAACTGGCCGCCCTTGCCATCCGCGTATGGAAATTCGGCGAGGTTGCCGGACATTTTCATCCGCACGTCGGTCGCCGTTCCCGCAAGCAGCGATGTGCGCAGCCATTCGCGCACCGAGGGCGCGTTCGCCGCCGGAAAGTAGCGATAGATCTGCCTCGCATCGGCGCGTGATAGTTGCGCGGTCAAGGCGACGCTGCCCGGTCCTTCGGAAGCGCTGCGATACTGCCCGCTCACGCTTCCCGCCGCGTCGGCGTTGGCGCACGCCAGGCGATCGATTTCCAGCGTTGTGCCCTCGGTCCCGCGTTCCCAGCGGATCTGTCCCTGCACCGTATCGAGACTCAGGCGATCGCCCAGGTTCCGCGGCAGCTCGAGCGTGATCGCGTGACTGTCCAGTTGCAATGTTCCGGCACGTTCGGTGGCCTCCACGCTGCCGGAAATTCCACTGACGCCGGGGAGCCTTTCGTGCCCCGCCATGCCGAAGTCGATCAGGCGCGCGGATCCTTTGAACGTTCGAGGCGAGGTCGGGTCTCCGGTCCATTCAAACTTCGCCTGCTGGATCGTGCCGCGCGGCACGAGGCGCGAAAAGTCTTCGCGCCACTGCGCCGGAATCGGGAGCGCTTCGGCGATAGGCCGCAATGGTGCAAGCTCGAGAATATTGAACTCGAGCGCTCCGCCGGTCGTGGCCCCATCGACGGCGCGAACTGCGAGCTTGAAGTCGGTCGGATCGAAGTGTGTCCCATTGGGGATCTCGAGCGAGAGTTGCTGCGCGAGAACTTCCTTGCGATCGCCGTCGTCGCGCCAGCCGATGCGCCCCTCGAGTCGCGACAAGGCAAGGTCCGGGAGCTCCGGCGCAAGTTTAGTCTGCACGTCCGTGAGCACCACGTCGGCGACAAGCTCGCGAGCCTCGCCGCTCGAAAACTGAAACCAAAATCGCAGCGCGCCCTTGCCGCTGCGAATCGGCATGGGAAGCGGCAGCCAATCCCGCCATGCCGCAACGTCGGCGTAGTCCAGCCGAACATAGAGTTTTCCCGACGTCGTGTGCCAATCGGCGGTGGGGTTGCCGCTGATGTCCCCGCGCAGGTCGAGCGGCTCGGCGAGCTCTGCCGGCGGTACGCCGGTGAGCCCGAAGCGATGATGGCCGAAGCGATTCTCGAGGCGGAACTGGACGTGTTGCAGAACCAGCGGCGCAGCGTTGCGAAGCTCGTCGCGCCAGGTGATCGTCGCGTCATGAATGACAATCCGGCTCTGCCGCAGCAGCCACCCGGCGAGGCGTTCATCGTTCGCCCTCGCTTCGGGGTCGATCGCTAATCCCGCGACGCGCAGCCGGCCCGATGCTTCTCGCCTCACCATAAGCTGTGGCTGCTCGATCGAAAGCTCTTTGAGGCGCAGATCGAGAAACAACAGCGAGGTCCACGCCACGATCATCCGAGCGGCAGGCAGCTCGACCGTCGCCGCACTTCCGGCACGATCGCGTATTCGGACACCCCGAATCTCGATGCGCGGATTCCAGCCATCCCATCCGGTCGCCAGGGCGTCGATCTCAACCGGTTGCCCTATCTCGCGGGAGAGCAGTTGCGCTATGTCGTCCCGATTGCTCTCCAGGTGCGGAAACACCACGAAACGGACCGTCAGCAACGCGAGACAAAACACTGCGACACCGACTAGCAGGACCGCGCGCACCGCGCTCGCAGCGGTTTTCAACCAGGAAGGAGATGCCGCGAAGAAGCGGGACGGGGCGCGTGCGAAAGGCATAATAAGGGGCTCTACGGCGATTCTATTACGGAAAAGGACGGCCCCGCGTTGGAATCACCGATGGACCTGCGCGAGGCGATCGAGTTCAGCGGCTATGCCGGAAGGATCCGCGCCGCCAAGCCTGAACTCTTCGCCTCCGTCGTCGAAAGCATCGACACCGCCTTTGCATGGCCCGCCGACGCGGCGCTGGCAGAACCCCGCAACGCAGCCGATCTTGCGTCGCAGCTGCGCGAGCTGCGTCAACGCATCATGCTCAGGACCTTGTTGCGCGATCTCACCTGCCGCGCGAACCTGGCCGAAGTTCTGGAAAACATGACGCGGCTCGCCGATGCCGCGCTTCGGTGCGTGGTCGCTTGGCACCACCGCTGGCTGGTCGAAACTCACGGCGAACCCGTCGGAACCGACACCGGTACGGGTCAGGAATTGATGGTCGTGGGCATGGGGAAGCTCGGTGGGCGCGAGCTCAACGTGTCATCCGACGTCGACCTGGTGTTTGTGTTTCCCGAAGACGGCGCAACCGTCGGCCCGAAGAACATCAGCAACCAGGAGTTTTTCGATCGGCTGGGACGTCGCATCATTGCAGCTATCGGCGATACCACGCCCGACGGCTTCGTGTTTCGCGTCGATATGCGCTTGCGCCCCTACGGCGACGCGGGCCCCCTGTGCTCGTCGTTTTCGGCGCTCGAACAATATCTCATCGCCCAGGGGCGTACCTGGGAGCGCTACGCCTGGCTCAAGGCACGATCGCTGACCGGCAGCCGAGGCGATGACTTGGGCGGCCTCGTAGCGCCGTTTGTCTTTCGTAAATATCTCGACTACGACGCGTACGCCGGATTGCGCGACGTGCATCGGCAAATTCGCGAGCAGGGCCGGCGCAGGGACTATGCGAGAAACATCAAGCTCGGTCCGGGCGGAATACGCGAAATCGAATTTATAGTTCAGGCGCTGCAGATGGTGCGCGGCGGCCGCGAGCCCGCACTGCGCGTTCGCGGCACGCTGCCTGCGCTGGAAGCGTTGTGCGAGCGCGGCTCGCTCCCGGCAGCCGCCGTGAGCGAGCTTCGCGTCGCATACGAATTCCTGCGCAAGGTCGAACACCGAATGCAGTACCGCGATGACGCGCAGACACACCAGTTGCCCGAAGATGCTGCATCACGCCAGGCGCTTGCCCGAGCCAGTGGCTTTGTCGACACGGCGTCGTTCGAGGCCGTGCTCGCCGATCATCGCGCCGCGGTGGAGCGCCACTTCGACGCGCTTTTCGGCGAGGCAAGCAGCGAAGGCGATCTTGAATTCGAATCGATCTGGCTCGACCCGACCCTTGATGACGCGCATTACGAATCGCTGCGCGCCGCGGGATTCACCGATCCAACCGGGTTGATCGCCATGCTCGCGCGAGTGCGGCAAGGCAGCCGTTACCTGCAATTGCCGATCGCATCGCGCCAGCGCTACGACGCGCTGGTGCCGCAGCTGATGCGCGAAGCTGCCGGCACGCGGGAGCCGCAGGCCGTGTTTGCGCGGCTGCTGGCGCTGCTCGAAACCGTCAGCGGCCGCAGCGTCTATCTCGCGCTGCTGGTCGAGCATCCCCCGGTGCTGCCACGACTCGCGCACCTGATGGCTGCAAGCGCATGGGCCGCCGACTACCTGACCCGGCACCCGATCCTGCTCGATGAGTTGCTCGACAGCCGCGCATTGCTTTCCGAGCCTTCGTGGGATGAATGGCGCCGCGAGCTGGATGCGCAGCTCGCCGCGCAGGCGGGAGATGCCGAGAGGCAAATCGACGCATTGCGGCACTTCCAGCATGCGCAGACATTTCGCCTGCTGGTGCAGGACCTCGAGGGCCGGCTCAGCATCGAGCGGCTCGCCGATCATCTGTCCGCGCTTGCCGACATTGTTCTTGCCGCCACGCTCAGGCTTTGCTGGTCGCAAATGCAAGGCCCGGCTGCTGCGCCACCGCCGTTTGCGATCATCGGCTACGGCAAGCTCGGCGGAAAGGAGCTCGGATACGCATCGGACCTCGATCTCGTATTTCTTTTCGAGGATAACGACGACACGGCGCCGGCCCGCTATGCCCGGCTCGCCCAGCGCATCAACACGGCGCTAAGCAGCATGACGGCTGCGGGCCGTCTATACGACACCGACCTGCGGTTGCGACCGGACGGCGCCAGCGGGCTCATCGTATCGAGCCTCGATGCGTTCCGGAAATATCAACGGGAGCACGCGTGGACCTGGGAGCATCAAGCGCTCACACGCGCGCGCTTCGTCGCCGGCGACACGCGCATGTGAAGCTGCGCGAAGACATCGTGGCAATGCGACGCAGAATGCACGCAGCGCACCCCAACCGAAGCGACTTGTTCGATCTCAAGCACGACCCGGGCGGCATGGTCGACATCGAATTTTCCGTTCAGTACCTGGTCCTCGCGCACAGCCACGCAGAACGCCAGCTCACCCGGAACGCCGGCAATATCGCGCTGCTGCAGCTTTGCGGAAAGATGGGCCTTGTTCCCGTTGACACCGCAGATTCGGCGGCGAACGCTTATCGCGAATACCGGAGGCTTCAGCATCAGGTGCGGCTGCAAGGCGCGGCTTCGGCCCGCGTCGATTCCGGCCCGCAATCGGCGCATCGCGATGCGGTCGCTGCATTGTGGAATCACGTCTTCGGCGGTCCCTGGGCCTTAAGGAGCGAACCCCAAATCGGCTAAGATAGCGCCTTTGGGAGATGTGCGATGTCGATGGCGGACCGCGACGGCTTCATCTGGTACGACGGCAAGCTTGTGCCGTGGCGCGACGCGACGACGCACGTGCTCACACACTCGCTGCATTACGGACTCGCCGTGTTCGAGGGCGTGCGCGCATACAAAACGTCCTCGGGGACAGCGATCTTCAGGCTTGCCGAGCATACCCAGCGCCTGTTCAACTCCGGCCGCATCTATCTCATGCAGATGCCGTTCGGCAAGGACGAATTGATGGCCGCGCAGCGCGAAGTGGTGCGCGCGAACAAGCTCGAATCGTGCTATTTGCGTCCGATCGCGTTCTACGGCTCGGAAAAGATGGGCGTATCGCCGAAGGGCGCCAAGGTGCACGTGGCGATCGCGGCATGGGCGTGGGGAGCCTACCTTGGAGCCGAGGCGCTGGAAAAGGGTATTCGCGTCAAGACTTCCTCTTTCGCGCGCCATCACATCAACGTGACCATGGCGCGGGCCAAGTTCGCGGGGACCTACGCCAACTCGATCCTGGCCAATCAGGAAGCGACCATGGACGGCTACGACGAGGCGCTGCTGCTTGACGTCGATGGGTTCGTTGCAGAAGGCTCGGGTGAGAATCTTTTCATCGTCAAGAACGGAAGACTCTACGAGCCCGAGCTTACTTCGGCGCTGGTCGGCATCACCCGCGATTCGGTCATCACGCTCGCGCGCGATCTCGGGCTGACTGTCGAGGCGCGGCGTCTGACCCGCGACGACATCTACATCGCCGACGAAGCGTTTTTCACCGGCACCGCCGCGGAAGTGACGCCGATTCGCGAGCTCGACAACCGCCCGATCGGCGAAGGAACGTGCGGCCCCATCACCAGGAAGCTGCAGATGCTCTTTTTCGACGTGGTCAACGGTCGAAATCCGAAATATGCGTCGTGGCTGACCCCGGTTTGAAGCTCGATGGATGAGACGAAGGCCGGTACGCAGACCGCAGTCGAAGTGACTGCGAAGGATCTGCCTTTGTATTGTCCGAATCCATCGATGCCGCTTTGGTCGAGCCATCCGCGGGTGTTTCTCGACGTCGCTGCCACCGGCGAAGCCATGTGCCCCTACTGCGGCACGCGCTACCGCCTCATAGGCGAGCCGCCGCGGAGCGGACACTGATTCTTTCGGGTTGCATCGTGCCCCGTCGCCTTCGGCGACGAGCGCCTATCGACTCGGCGCGTTGTGGCTGAGCGCATTTTGATCGTCGCACCCGCCTGGGTCGGCGACGCGATTCTTTCCGAGCCGTTGATCGCGGTGCTCCGCGAGCCGCTCAGAGAGCCCATCGTCGATGTGCTTGCGCCGCCGTGGTGCGCGCCGGTCTACGAGCGCGTGCGCGGTATACGCAACATCATTGAAAACCCGCTCCCGCACCGGGAGTTTGGCCTAGCGCGGCGCAGGGCGCTTGGGAAGAGCCTGCGCAACAACGGCTACACGCGCGCGTTCATCCTGCCTAACTCCTTCAAATCCGCGCTGATCCCCTGGTTTGCGCGGATTCCGCGGCGCACCGGCTACGCTACGGAAGCTCGCCGCGTTCTGCTCACGGACGCCCGGCGCGCCAATTGGCGCGCCTATCCGCGACTGGTCGACCGCTTCGTGGCGCTGGCGGCAAACCCTGCCCAGCGGGTTCCGACAGCGTCTGCACCGACACTTGTGCCCGATACCGCCAACGCCGGCAAGGCCGTACGCGTCCTCGGGCTTGCGACGCGCCGTCCGATCGCCATTCTTTGCCCCGGCGCGGAGTTCGGACCGGCAAAGCGCTGGCCGACAGAACATTTCGTCCTGCTGGCGCGACGCTTCATCGATTCGGGACACGCCGTTTGGCTGATCGGATCTCCCAACGATCGCCCGGCCGCGGATCCGATCGCGGCCGCCGTCCCGGAAGTCCGCAACATCGCGGGCCGCACCGATCTTGGCACCGCGATCGACCTCCTCGCGCTGGCCAGTGTCGTCGTCAGCAACGACTCGGGATTGATGCATGCCGCGGCGGCCGTCGGCCGGCCGCTGGTGGCAATGTTCGGCTCGTCGAGCCCCGAATATACGCCGCCGCTTTCTCCCCTCGCCCGCATCGCGAAGATCGAAATCGCCTGCAGCCCGTGTTTTCAGCGAGAGTGCCCCTTGGGGCATTTCAAATGCATGCGCGAATTGTCGCCCAATGTTGTGTATGATTTGGCGCGCGCCGCGCCAGGGGAGCGGTCAACCGGATGAAGCGCACGGCGAGCGCCCTGATTGAAGTGGATTGGTGAGCCGGCTCGTGGTGCGACGACTCCGATCCCGCACGATCGTCACCAACCATGCCCAAGCCACGTACGCCAACCATCTTTACCACGCCCCAGGACGCGGCGCTCGCGTTCTACCAGGCGTTCGAGGCCAAGGAAATCGATGCCATGATGGCCGCGTGGGCCGAGGACGAGGATATCGTTTGCGTGCATCCGGGCGGCCCGCGCCTGGTGGGATTCGACGCCGTCCGCCTCGGATGGGAGCAACTCTTCGCCGGCGACACGAAGCTATCGTTCCGGCTGGACGAAATCGTCGTTCTGGAAACCGTGGGTATGGCCTACCAGAGCGCGATCGAGGAGGTCACGGTCGGAAGCGACGCGAAGCCGCGCGGCATCGCGATTGCCACCAATGTATTCCTGCGCACACCGTCGGGTTGGCGTCTCGTCGTGCACCACGCCTCGCCCGCACCCGCGCTTGCGTTGGCTCACCCCACCGGGCCCTTGCACTGACTGGGCCTGCTCGAGCAAGGGCAACAGGCGATCGGAAACCCGGTGGCGTGTCCGGAAAGCACCGCCGTGGCGTGGATTTACGCTGTGCCGCCCACGGTCAAGCCGTCTATCCTTAGCGTCGGCTGACCGACGCCTACGGGGACGCTTTGACCGTCCTTGCCGCAGGTGCCGATCCCCGAATCCAGCGCGAGATCGTTGCCGATCATCGATACGCGCGTCAGCGCATCGGGGCCGTTTCCGATCAGCGTCGCGCCTTTCACGGGATACACCAGCTTGCCGTTCTCGATTTTCCACGCCTCTGCGGCAGAGAACACGAACTTGCCGTTGGTGATGTCGACCTGACCGCCGCCGAAGTTGACGGCATACAGACCGTTGTCGACCGAGGCGATGATTTCCGCCGGATCGCGATCGCCGTTTTCCATCAGGGTATTGGTCATCCGCGGCATCGGAATGTGGGCGAATGACTCGCGACGGCCGTTGCCCGTCGGAACGACACCCATCAGACGGGCGTTGAGCGAATCCTGCATGTAGCCCTTGAGGATACCATCCTCGATGAGCACCGTTCGTTGGGTGGGGTTGCCCTCGTCGTCGACGTTGAGCGAGCCACGGCGATTGGCGATCGTGCCATCGTCGACGACGGTGACGCCTTTCGCGGCAACGCGTTGACCCACCCGGCCCGAAAAAGCCGACGTACCCTTCCGATTGAAATCGCCTTCGAGCCCGTGCCCGATCGCCTCGTGCAGCAAAATGCCCGGCCACCCCGGGCCGAGAACGACCGTCATCGTGCCAGCCGGCGCCGGGCGCGCGGCCAGATTCTGCAGCGCCTGATCGACCGCCCGGGAAGCGTATTCCTCGAGAATCGGCTCGCTGAAGTAGCCATAGTCGACGCGCCCTCCTCCGCCGCCCATGCCCTGCTCCCGGCGGCCGTTCTCTTCGACGATGACGTTGATCGAGAGGCGGACCAGCGGCCGCACGTCCGCGGCGATCATGCCATCGCTGCGCGCGATAAGTATCGCCTCGTACTCGCCGGCGAGCGACGCCATGACCTGCGTGACACGCGGGTCGCGTGCGCGGGCGAGGCGCTCGAGCCTTTCGAGCAGCGTGACCTTGGCGGCGTCTGACAGAGCCATGACGGGGTCGCTCGACTTATAGAGCACGCGTGCGCCGCCAAAGGTGTCCAGCGGAGCGACCGCGGACTGTCCCTGTCGGCCGATTGCACGCGTCGCCGTCGCGGCCTTGGTCAGCGCGTCCAGGCTGATATCGTCGGAGTAGGCAAAAGCCGTTTTTTCACCCGACACTGCCCGCACGCCGACGCCGCGATCGATGGAGAACGATCCCGACTTGACAATGCCCTCCTCGAGGCTCCAGCTCTCGAGCCGCGTGTACTGAAAGTACAGGTCGGCGTAATCGATGTGATGAACGTGAATGCCGGCGAGCACGTCGGAGAGCTGACGAAATTCGAGCGCGGCGGGTGCAAGCAACAGCTCGGTGGCCTGGTGGAGCAGGAGCGGATCGACTGCAGGGATGGCAAGATCGGGCGGCTGATATCCACAAGACCCTGTTCCTACCAGACCGCGTGTCGCCGGCATCGTTCACGCCGCCGCACGATCCGCCGGACGCGCCGCCTCGTGTGGGCGCGCCGACGGCCTATCCTGTAGGTGCGAATTTATCCGCACGGGGTGGCGGACTTCGCGACAGCGCCCGAATAAATTCGGGCCTACAACGCCCGCTTAGGCCGCGTTGCCTTGACCGAGATAGGTTGCGGCAACGCGCGCATCGGTCGCGAGCGAACTGCTGGCGCCCTCCATCGCCATCTCGCCGGTTTCCAATACATACCCGTAGTCGGCGACTTGCAGCGCAGCGCGCGCGTTCTGCTCCACCAGCAGTATCGACACGCCGGTCGCCTTGAGCGTCGCAATGATGCTGAAAATTTCCTTGACGATGAGCGGCGCGAGACCCAGGCTGGGCTCGTCGAGCATGAGCAGCCTGGGTTTGGCCATCAGCGCGCGGCAAAGTGCGAGCATTTGCCGCTCGCCGCCCGACAAGGTTCCGGCGAGCTGCGCGCGTCGCTCCGCCAGCCGTGGAAACCGCTGATAAATCTCGTCCTGCGTAGCCGCAATCGTCTTCTCGCCGGCGCGAAAGCGCTGAAATGCACCGAGCAGAAGATTGTCCGCAACGGTCATCGCGGCGAACAGCTCGCGCCGCTCCGGAACCAGCGTCAAGCCGCGCGCCACTCGCTGCTCGACCTCGATCGTATTGAGCGAGTTACCCGCATAGCTCATGCTTCCCCGTGAAGGAAGCAAGCCCATGATCGCCGCAAGCAACGTCGTCTTGCCGGCGCCGTTGGGCCCGATGACCGTCACGATTTGGGCGTCTTCGACACGCAGCGAAACACCGTGGACGGCTTCGACCTTGCCATACGCGACATGAAGATCGGCAACTTCAAGCAATGTGGCCATCGTGTTAGGATTGCATCGAGATCATTTCGCAGTCGAGCACCGCGCAGAACAACGCTCCAGGTATCGACGATTCACCGCTTGCGGCGTCGGCGATCGTGTCGCGCATCCTGTACGTACAACTCATACGCCGCCCAGATATGCCTCGAGGACCCGCGGGTCCTTCTGGATTTCGGAAGGGAGTCCTTCGGCCAACTTCTCGCCGAAATCCATCACGACCAGACGGTCGGATAGCCCCATCACGAACTCCATGTCATGCTCGACCAGCAGCACCGTCATCCCTTCCGCGCGCAGGCTGCGCAGGAGCGAGGCGAGCTCCTGCTTTTCCATATAGCGCAAGCCCGCTGCGGGCTCGTCGAGCAATAACAGCAATGGATCGGCGGCAAGACCGCGAGCGATTTCGACAATGCGCTGTTTGCCGAGCGCGAGCGATCCTGCCGGCGCGTGCAAGTGATCGCCCAAACCCACTCGCTCCACCAGGATCGCCGCGGCCGATCTCACCCTGGTCTCCTCGGCGCGATCGAGCCGCAGCGCCGCGCGTGCCACGCCTGCGCTGCCTCGCAAATACGCACCCAGCGCCACGTTGTCGAGCACCGACATCGTCGCCACCAGCTTGACGTGCTGGAATGTACGGCCGACGCCGAGGCGGGCGATTTCGAAGGGCTGTCGACCGTCTATCGATACCCCGTTGAATGAAATCGCGCCCCGGGTCAACGGCAGCGCACCGCTGATCAAGTTGAACATGGTGCTCTTGCCTGCGCCGTTCGGACCGATCAAGGCGAGGATCTCACCCCCGCGTATGTCGAAGGAAAGGTCGTTGACGGCGACCAGGCCGCCGAACTCCTTGCGCGCACGATCGACGACCAGCAGGGGATCGGTCCGACGTAATGCGGGCCGTCGCGGAAGAGCTTGCGTCCCCGCGACAAAGGGCGCCGCACGCTGCGGAAAAAAGCGCGAGAGCCACGGCCACACTCCTTCGCGCGTCCGTTGCAGAAGGAAAATCATCAGGATGCCAAAGACGACGATTTCGAAGTTGCCGTCGCGTCCAAGCAATTTCGGGAGCACGTCCTGGAGGATCTGCTTGAGAAGCGTAATCAGCGTCGCACCGACGACCGCGCCCCACACGCTTCCTGCGCCGCCGACGACAGCCATGAAAAGATACTCGATGCCCTGATTGATCCCGAACGGCGTCGGATTGACGAAGCGCTGCAAATGGGCGTAGAGCCAGCCTGCGACGCATGCCAGCAGCGCGGCATATACGAACACGATGATCTTCAGTGCTCCTGCGTCGACGCCGAAGGATTCCACCATCTCCAATCCACCCTTGAGCGCGCGCACCGCGCGGCCCGGTCGAGAATCGAGAAGATTGCGGGTGGCCCAGAGACTCGCCAGCGCGATCGCCCAGATCACGTAATAAAAGTAGCGCTCGTTCTTCAGCTCCAGCCCGAAGATGGAAAGTGGCGCGATACCCGCGAGGCCGGTATTGCCCGAAAACGTAATACAGGCTGGTGCCCCAGGCGATCGTTGCCAGCGGAAGGTAGTGGCCTTTCATGCGCAGGGTGATGAACCCGAGGCAGAGCGCAACCGCCATGGTCAGAGCCACGCCCGCGATCACGTTCAGCCACGGCGACAGCGCCGGATAGTTGATCGACAGATACGCCGTCGTATACGCGCCAAGCCCGACGAATGCCGCCTGGCCGAACGATGTCTGGCCGGCAACGCCGGTGAGCAGCACCAGACCCAGCGCGACGATGCTGTACAGGCCGATGTAGTTGAGCAGAGTAATCCAGAAGGGTGGCGCGACGGCGGGCGCCAGCACCAGCGCGAGCCCGAGCAGCGCGGCGAGAAGCCTTCCCACCTAGTCCTCTTCCTCGTGGTGGTGCGTGGTCAACGACCGCCAGAGCAGCACCGGGATGATGAGGGTGAACACGATCACTTCCTTGAACGCGCTCGCCCAGAATGAAGAAAACGATTCGAGCAGGCCGACCAGCAGCGAGCCGGCGGCAGCAAGCGGATAGCTCGACAGTCCGCCGATAATGGCGCCCACGAAGCCCTTGAGGCTCACCAGAAACCCGGAGTCGTAGTAAATCGTCGTAATGGGTCCGATCAGGACGCCGGAAAATCCGCCGAGCAGTGCAGCCAGCGCAAAGGTGAGGCTTCCCGCCAGGTTGGGGCTGATGCCTACAAGGCGCGCGCCGGCGCGGTTCAGCGCAGTCGCACGCAGCGCCTTGCCGTAGAGCGTCTTGCCGAAGAAAAGATAAAGCGCGCCGATCAGCGAGAGCGAGAACAGCACGACCAGCGCGCTTTGTCCGCTGATGGTGATCTCGCCGACACGGAAGCTTTCGTTGGTGAACGGCGGCGTACGCGAGCCTTCCGCGCCGAAAAACCAAAGTCCGAGCCCCACCATGGCGAAATGCGCCGCGACCGACACGATCAGCAGTACAAGCACCGTTGCTTCTGCGAGCGGTTGATAGGCGACGCGATAAAGCAGCGGGCCGAGTGCCGTCACGACAGCCAGCGTCAGCGCAATTTGTATCGGAAAGGCAAGCGCCAATGGCGCCAGCCAATAAACCAGGCCTCCCAGCACGATAGGTGCGCCGGTATAGAGCGCCAGGCTGCGCGGAAGCTGCCGCCAGTTCCCGGTGCCGAAGCACGAGTACAGCTCCATCGTGCCCGCGACCAGCGCGAGCCCCGTCAGAAGTCCGATGGTTCCCGGAGGCTTGCCTAGCTGCAGCGCGGCGAGGGTAAGCGTGCCATAGGTGACGAACTCGCCCGCCGGAACGAAGATGACGCGCGTGACCGTAAATACCAGCACCAGCGCCAGCGCCAGCAAGGCGTAGATCGCGCCATTGGTGATGCCGTCCTGCACGAGCAAAACAGCGATCGAGAAGTTCATCGGCCGAAAGGAGCTTTCAGCGCAAATGAAAAAGCCGGCTGCCCAATGTAGCGGCCGGCTCGATCAGACCCGTTTGCCCGACATCACTTGACCATGACCCACTTGCCGTTTTCGATCCTGACCATGATCCGCGCACGGTTGTCCATGCCGTTGTGGTCGGCGGCGTTGATACTGAAAACGCCGTTGCTGGCAGCGACGTCCTTGCCTGATTCGAGCGAATCACGCAGCGCGGCACGGAACTGCTTCGTCCCCGGTTGGCCCTTCTTGAGCGCGTCGGGAATGGCGTGTTGCAAAAGCACGTAGGCGTCCCAGGCGTGCCCGCCGAACGTCGTACGGCTTCCCGCACCGTACTTGGCTTCATAGGCCTTGACGTACTCGGCCGCGGATTTCTTGACCGGATTGCCGTCGGGAAGCTGCTCATAGACGAGCAACGGTCCCGCCGGCAGCACCGCGCCGTTACCGTCGGCGCCGACTACGCGCAGAAAGTCGGCATTGGCCACGCCGTGCGTCTGATAGATCCTGCCCTTGTAGCCCCGATTGACGAGCTCCTTGTGCGGCGTCGCCGCCGGCGTACCCGAGCCAGCGATAAGCACGGCGTCAGGCTGCGCGGCAAGGAGCTTCAGCACCTGCCCTGTGACGCTCGGATCGCTGCGGTTGTATTTCTCCTCGGCGACGATCTTGAGACCGGCGGTTTGCGCCGAGCGCTTTGTCTCCGCCAGCCAGCTGTCGCCGTACGCGTCCGCGAACCCTATGAACCCCATCGTGCGCACACCGTTTGCGCGCATGTGCACGGCGATCGCATCGGACATCAGCGAGTCGTTCTGCGGAGTCTTGAACACCCACCTGGTTCGCGGATCGGTGGGAAGAATGATCGCCGCCGACGCGGCCATCGATATCATCGGTGTCTCGGCTTCGACGGCAACGTCCCGCATCGCGAGCGAGTTCGGCGTGACGGTCGAGCCGACAATGACATCGACCTTGTCCTCGTCTGCCCGGCAACAGCGGGCGAGCCGATCATCTCCAGCGTGTTCTTTTCCGGAATGCCCAGCGAGGCGGCGGGTCCCGTCGCAGAGAGCGTGACGCCGATATTGATATCGGCCAGCGCAATGCCGGCAGTGAGCGCCCCAGCCAAGGCGGCGACAACCCGGAATGTCTTCATTGTTCTCCTCCTACGTGAATCGGGGTCGTCGATTGAGATCACTGGCGAGCCCGTCTCGATGCAAGCTCCCTGCGGCGCGAGCGTCGCGTCCGATTCTGTCAGCAAGCACGCGGTGGGTCAACGACCTTCCGTGGGAGTTTCGAAATCAGCGAGCGTCGCGCTTGACGAGCGCATCGCGAATTTCCCGCAGCAGCTCGATCTGCTCGGATGGAGGAGGTGGCGGAGGCGGCTGCTTGCGTTTCAGTGCATTGATCTGCTTTACCATCAGAAAGATGATGAAGGCGAGGATGATGAAATTGATCGCCACGGTGATGAAATTCCCGTACGCCAGCAGTGGCACGCCCGCCTTGGTGAGCGCGTCGTAGGTCATCG
>VBCZ01000208.1 GCA_005889025.1 Betaproteobacteria bacterium | reverse complement strand
GGCCTCAACCTGATGCTGCAGGCGCTTGCGGCCAACACCTCGATGAAGATGCCGCCCGGCCAACATCACGCCTTTCCCATCAACAACGCCGACGCCGTGTTCTCGGGGGCGGTACAGGCGGTTTCGGGCGCTATCGAGCAGATGCGCCAGCGCCTCAGTGCGGATCCCGTGCCCAAGTGCATCATCAGCGGAGGCGCCGCGGACGAGATCGCGCCACACCTCACCGCACCGGTGGAGGTCGTGGATAATCTGGTGCTCGAGGGCGTCCTCGCGCTCGCCACGGCCGACCAGTGAAGACCCTCGTCTTTCTGCTGCTGCTCGCGAACCTCACGTTGTTCGCCTACATCAAGCTCGATGGCGTCGGGACAGGTGAAGGGGGTCGCCTGAGGCAGCAAATCCAGCCCGACAAGATCAGGTTGCTGGGGCGGCAGCAGGTTGCCGAGCTCGGGCCCGCCAAAATCGCGTCGCTGGCCGATGTGTGCGTTGAGTGGGGCCCGATCTCCGACGGCGACCGCGCGCGGGCACTGGCCAGTCTGGAGCCGCTCGATCTCGGCAAGCTCATCAGCCAGAAAAAAATCGAGGTCGTCACCAATTACTGGGTGTTCATCCCGCCGCTGGCGAACAAGGCTGCTGCCGACAAGCGCGTCGCCGAGCTCAAGGCGCAAGGCATACGCGACGTGATCGCGATGGATGGCGGGCCCCAGCGCTTTGCGATATCGCTGGGCGTTTTTCGCACCGAAGAAGCGGCGCAATCCCGGCTCGCCGCGTTGCAGGCCCAGGGCGTCACGCTGGCCAAGGTCGGCCCGCGTGCGCAGTCGGTCCAGCAGTCGGTGCTGGTCGTCCGCGATCCTCCGGCGCCGGCGGTAGCGCGACTCAAGGAGCTGCAGGCCGACTTTCAGGGCAGCGAGATCAAGATCGGCACCTGCGAGAAAACGGGGTGAACCTTACGCCTGCAGCGGCCATGCGCAGCGCCGCCGCGATCCGGCCGGCGGCCGACGACGTCGACTTCGATCTCGCGCGTGGATTGTTCGAAGAGTACGCGCGATGGCTCGGCGTCGACTTGTGTTTTCAGGGATTCGCCCAGGAGCTTAAGACGCTCCCGGGCGCGTATGCGCCGCCCCTCGGGCGTCTATTGCTGGCGGGTCCGCCGGGAAGCGCCTTTGCCTGCATCGCGCTGCGGCCGCTCTCGGTGGTGGAAGCTTCGTCTTCCGCCGCGGCCGTGGGCGAGGTCAAGCGCTTGTATGTGCAACCCGACCACCGCGGCCAACGTTGGCTGTACGAGCGCCTCGGTTTTTGCGAATGCGCGCCGTATTATCAGAATCCCTTGCCCGGCATCGTCTACATGGCGCTGGAATTGTGATGGGTAGGTTGGACGTAGCGCTCGCGAGCCGGCGACCGATCGCCTTCAGGCCCGCGCGCTGACCGCGAAGTATCGCGCGTCGCCGCCGACGCACGCCGACGGCTCGATACGAACGTCGCGATATCCCGAATCGCCGAGCAGCGTTCCGATCTGATCCTCGCTGTACCAGGTCATCGCGCGGATTTCGTCCTCTCTCTCGATGATCCTGCCGCCATCGCGTCGCTCGAAGCGGCGCTGGATGCGCACCGCCTGCCGCGCCGCGTCGACGGTCGTTTCCGACCGGCACGCGATGCGAGATCCATCGTCGAGCACTGCCTGGCGGACCTCGATGACCGGAGCGCCCGGTGGATGTTCCGCGTGCGCGGGGATGACGAGATCGAGCAAAACAATCCCAGGCTCGACCAGGTGCGCGCGCAAGCGCAGCAGGGCGTCGAGCGCCGCAACGCGATCGACAAGCCGCTGGAACGCGCCGCCTCCCATGAACGCTGCGGCATAGCGAAACGGCAGATTGAGCGCGGTTACGTTCTGGCGAAAAAGCTGCGTGCTGCGCGAGATCGCATCGAGCTTCGCGCGAGAGCTTGCGAGTCTCGATTCGGACTTGTCGACGCCGTGCACGCTGAATCCTGCCTCGGTCAGCGGAACGAGCAGCCGTCCGGAACCGCACATCGCATCGAGCTGCGTGCCCGCCTCGCGCGGCAATCGCGCCGCATACCACGCGACCTCGTAGTCGGGCGCGCGACTCCGCTCGGCGTCATGAAACAGCGTGGCGAGCGCGCCGGATGCAGCCGGCGGGGTCAACGTCCGCTCTTCAACGTGACGCGGCTTGCATCGGCGATCTTGTCGATCCAGCGAATCGCCGCCGGCACTTCACCGGTCCAGCGGAGAAAGCCATGGATCATTCCGTCGCAATGAACGACCGTTACGGCGGCGCCGTCGCCGGCAAGGCGGCGAGCGTAATCGATCGCGTCATCGCGCAGCACGTCGTTTTCAACGACGGCAATCACGGCAGGCGCGAGCCCGGCAAGCGAGCGCGCCGCGAGCGGCGAAAGCTCGGGCGCGTCGTGCGCAGACCCTGCGCGGTAAGCATCCCAGTACCAAGTCATCTGCGCCGCCGACAGATTGAAGCCGGCGGAAAAATTCCGATACGACGCGCGCGAGCAGGTCGAATCGAGCGCGGGATAGAGGAGCAGCTGCAGATCCGGCTGCGGCTTGCCCTCCTCGCGCAAGCGCAGTGTCAAGGCCGCGGCCAGATTGCCGCCCGAGCTATCCCCGGCGACGCCGAATCGCTCGCCGTCCGCGCCCACGCTGGCCGCGCGGGTGCGAACCCATCGCCACGCGGCCTCGACGTCGTCGAGCGCCGCCGGGTAGACGTGCTCCGGCGCGCATCGATATCCGACGGCGACGACCACCGCGGGCAAGCGCTTTGCAAGAATGCGGCACAGCTTGTCGTGCGAGTCGAGCGAGCCCGTGACCCAGCCGCCCCCGTGCGCGAACAGCAGCAGCGGGAAGGGCCCGTCACCCCCGGGTTCGTAGATGCGCAGCGGAATCGGCGCGGCAGGTCCCGGAATGTCGACATCGCGAACCGAAGCGAGCATTTCATGCGCGCCGCCAAGCCGTCTGGGCGCTTCTTCAGCCGCAGCGCGCAGCTCTGCAACATTGGGCGCGGGCGTAACGGGAGCGGCATTGAAGATCGTATCCAGCAGGCGCTGGATGTCGGGATCGATCATCGCGAGACTGTTGTTTCCAGAAGCGTCGATATTAGCCGATCGTGTAGGCGGGTTGACAATCGGCTTCGCAGCCCTTAACTTCCGTCAATAGCGCCGATTTGACCCCTAGCTTGCGGGCGCTCTACAAATGCAGCTAAAGCGGCTTTCGCCCGAAACCCGCTCGGCGGCAAGCTGAACGGGTTTTTGCATTTCTGGACGGAGATATGGACAAGAAAAGTGACAAGACGGAAGTTCTGGAGCGGTTGCTTGCCGAGCGCATCCTCATTCTGGACGGCGCAATGGGCACGATGATCCAAGCGCACAAGCTGGGGGAGGCCGAGTATCGCGGCCCGCCCGAGTGCGGCCTGCGCGATCACGCGTCCGACCTCAAGGGCGACAACGATCTCCTTTCCCTGACGCGGCCGGGCGTTGTGCGCTCGATCCACAATGCGTTTCTCGAGGCCGGGGCGGACATCATCGAGACCAACACCTTCAACGCGACGCGCATCGCGCAGGCCGACTATCACCTGGAGTCCAGGGTGCGCGATATCAACCTTGCGGCGGCGAGGATCGCGCGGGAGTGCGCCGATGCCTGGACCGCGAAGACGCCGGACAAGCCGCGCTTCGTGGCGGGGGCATTGGGGCCGACCAATCGAACCGCAACGATCTCGCCCGAGGTCAACGATCCGGGCTTCCGGAACGTGAGTTACGACGAGCTGGTCGCGGCGTACACCGAAGCGGTCGATGCGCTGGTCGAAGGCGGCGTCGACCTGTTATTGGTCGAGACGGTGTTCGACACGCTCAACGCCAAGGCGGCGCTGTTCGCGATCGACGCGTACTTCGAGGCGCACGGTCTGCGGCTCCCGATCATTGTCTCGGGAACGATCACGGACGCATCGGGCCGCACGCTGTCGGGCCAGACGCCGGAAGCCTTCTGGGACTCCGTGCGTCACGCCAGGCCCCTGGCGGTCGGGCTCAATTGCGCCCTGGGCGCTGCGCTGATGCGGCCGTACATCGAAGAGATCGCGCGAATCGCGGACACGTACGTCTCGTGCTATCCCAACGCAGGCCTGCCCAATCCGATGAGCGATACAGGATACGACGAAACGCCGGAAACAACCGCTCGCCTGCTCCACGACTTTGCGAGCAACGGCTTCGTGAATATTGTCGGCGGCTGCTGCGGGACAACGCCGGCGCACATTCGCGCCATCGCGGACGCCGTCAGAAGCCTCCCGCCGCGCAAGGTTCCGGTCCCTGAAACGGCCGGCGTTGAGGCCTGACGGACGGCGCCTCTATTTTTCGCGTAACGCCCGCTCCTTGCCGCTCTCGTAGTGATCGAAAGCGGTGCGCAGGCCTTGCAGGACCTCGGCGCTGGTCTCGAACAGCGCCTGCGCCTTGGGTTCGTCGAACTTGTCCGTATCCTCGCGCAGGTGCTCGATCAGATCGCCCAGCATCTTTTTGACTCGTTGGGTGTGGTGGCGGGGATCGCTTACGGGAAATGCTGAATTGGGATTGATTTCCATTTTGACCTCGCGGCGGCAGCATGCCTCCCGGGTTTTGACATGCGGCCGGATGCCGAGTTTCCCGCAGCGCCCGTCTTTCGCGGCAGGAGGCTAAAAGCATGTCGAGATCCATGAGACTGGCGGGCCTCGAGCCGCTGACCATCGACGACGACTCGCTTTTCGTCAACGTCGGCGAGCGAACCAACGTCACGGGCTCGCGCGCATTCGCGAAGCTCGTTCTCAGCGGAGACTA
>VBCZ01000210.1 GCA_005889025.1 Betaproteobacteria bacterium | reverse complement strand
CGTTGCCGCGTAATCGCGAACGATGACAGACGCGCTCGTTTGCGATGCCGCCGCGGCGACGCCGATCAAATCGAGCAGGCAGCGCTTTGCCTGCGCGACGACTGCTCCCGGAAGCTGCTCAAAGGCAAGAGCGCGCGCGAATGCCGGCACGTCCGCGAATGCCGGCGGGGCCGCGTGATCCTGCTCGGTCATCGCCTGAGGTTCCCTAGATCAGCCCCTGCTCCTTGAGGAATCCCGACGCCGCGTCCTCGACGGTTTTCTTGTCGACGTCGACGCTCGCGTTGAGCCGCGACATGTTGTCGTTGTTGAGCTTCGCCGACAGCGCGTTCAGCGCGTCGGCGAGCTTCGGGTTCTTGTCGAGCACTTCCTTGCGCACGACCGGGGTCATGTTGTAAGGGGCCGCGTAATTCTTGTCGTCCTTGAGCACGACAAAGTTGAACGCAGGAATGCGCCCGTCGGTTGCGAATACCACGGCGACATCGACCTGGCGCTCCTTCAGCGCGGAGTAGGTAAGGCCCGTGTCCATGCGCTTGACGTTGTCACGGTCGAACTCGAAGCCGTACGCGGTCTGCCAGCCGGGCAGGCCGTCGGGCCGCGCATAGAACTCGGCGTTCGACGCGAAAGTCAGCTTGGCGCCGCCCTTGATCGCCTTCGCGAGATCGCTCATGGTGACAATACCGCGCTTCTGCGCGTCGTCGCGGTTCATGGCGAACCCGTAGGTGTTGTTGACCGCGGACATGTTCAGCCAGACGATGCCTTTTGCCGCGTCGACTTCCTTGATCTTCCGGTATGCGTCTTCTGCCGACGAGAACTTGTCGTTGATCTTGTTGAACACGCCCAGGCCCGTGCCGGTGTACTCCCAGTAGACGTCGACTTGGCCGTTTTCCAGCGCCGCGCGCACCGCGGCGCTTCCCATGCCGGCCTTCCGGTCGGGCGAAAATCCCCGGGCCTTGAGCAGCTCGACCGTCATCGCAGTCATGATCTGCTGCTCGGTGAACGCCTTGCCGCCGACGACGATCGTTTGCGCCGGCACGGCGCCGGCCCAGCCTGCGACCGCGACGGCCAGACCAAGGATTGCTCCGCGAATGCTGCACTTCATGCCGTTCCTCCTGTGCTATCTCCACTGAACCTTACGGAAATGGTTAACGACCATTTTCGTCACGATGCTCCCCTCGCCCGTAGGTGCCAATTCATTCACGGACTGCTTCTTCCACCCGCGGCCGAATGAATTCGGCCCTACAACCCGTCGCTGTCAATCGTTGCTAAAGCCGTAGGTGCGAATCCATTCGCACGGGCTGCTTCTTCCACCAGCGACCGAATGAATTCAGCCCTACAGCCTGTCATTGTCGGTCATATCCGCAAGGCTCAGTAGACGTTGCGCAACGGGTTGACGCCGCGCGGGACGAGCCAATACTGCGCCTGCCCGAACAAAAAATCCACGGCGACCGCGAGCAGCGCGGTTGGGATCGCGCCTGCGAGCATCATCCCTGTTTCCTGCAGATCGATACCGGTGAAGATAAGCTCGCCCAGGCCCCCGCCGCCGATCAGAAAAGCGATGGGCGCCGTCCCTACGTTGACGGCCATCGCAGTGCGAATGCCCGCGAAGATCACGAACAGCGAGTTGGGAAGCTCGACTCGCCGCAGGATCTCGCCCTGATCGAGGCCCATTCCCCGCGCGGCATCGAGCAAATGCGGCGACACCGCGCGTATCCCTTCGTAAGTGTTGCGGATGATCGGCAGCAGCGTCGCGATCCATAATCCGACAATGGCAGGCAGCGCGCCGATGCCGAGCAGGCTCATCATCAGCGCGAGCTTGCCCAAGGTCGGTATCGCCGTCACCATATTGACCGCCTGGATCGCGCCTTGTGCGTAGCGCGCCATCCAGGGCCGCGACAACCAGATGCCGGCGGCCACCCCGCAGACGATAGCGAGAGAGTCCATAAACCGCTCGCCACCAGCGCCCCCAGCAGCGCGACCGCGATCGCCGCCAGAACGGCGTAAGGCAGCAGCGATCGTCGCGGCGCCAGCGCGGCGTTCACGGGCGTGCGCTTCCCAATCGGGCGGCAACGGCCGCGCGCGAGATATGCCCGACCACGTTGCCGCCGTCGTCGACACAGACGAGCGATTCCACGCCGTGCTCCAGGAAGAGCGTCGCGACCCGACGGAGGTCGTCGGTCGCGCGAACCGTCGGAGCGCCGGGGGCAGGGCCGCGCAAATCGGTAACCATCACTTCGCCGGCCTGGATCAGGCGCAGGCGCTTCAAGGTACGGTCGCTGCCGACAAAGCCCGCGACAAAGTCGTTCGCGGGCCGCGACAGAAGCACGTCCGGCGCGGCGTGCTGCTCCAGCAGGCCCGCGCGAAAAATCGCGATGCTGTCGGCCATCTTCACCGCCTCGTCGATGTCGTGGCTCACGAACAGCACGGTCTTTTTGAGCGCGTGTTGCATGCGCAGGAATTCGTCCTGGATCGCCTCGCGGTTCACCGGATCGAGCGCGCCGAAAGGCTCGTCCATGAGCAGGACCGGAGGATCGGCGGCGAGCGCTCGCGCGACGCCAACGCGCTGCGCCTGCCCGCCCGAAAGCTCACCCGGGTATCGGTCGAGAAAATCCTTCGGCTCCATCGCGAGCATGGTAAGAAGCTCCGCGGCGCGCGAGCGTATGCGCCGCGCATCCCAGCCGAGCAGCCGGGGAACGACGCCGATGTTCCCGGCGACCGTCATGTTCGGAAACAGCCCGATTTGCTGAATCACATAACCGATCGTGCGGCGCAGCAGGACGGGATCGGCTGCATCGGTGTCGCGACCGTCGATCAACACCTTGCCCGACGTTGGCGTAACCAACCGGTTGATCATGCGCAGCGTCGTGGTCTTGCCGCATCCCGAAGGCCCCAGCAGCACGCAGGTCTCGCCGTCGGCGACTTCGAAGCTCACCCGGTCGACAGCGTTAACCGGGCCTCGTGGCGTTGCATAGGTTTTGGTCAAGCCGTCGATGCGGATAGTCGCCATCGCGTCACAATCCTTCGACCCGCAGGCCCTTCGGCGTAAGGCGCCGCTGCAGCCACAAGAGCGCATGGTCGGCTGCGATCGCAAGCAATCCGAGCGCCAGCGCACCGGTGACGAGCTGCCGCACGTCGGTCTGCGAGATGCCGCGGCTGATGAATGTTCCCAGCCCGCCCGCGCCGATGTAGGCGGCGATTGCGGTAACGCCGATATTGATGACGACCGCAACCCGGACGCCCCCGACAATCAGCGGCAGCGCGATCGGAATCTCCACCCTCGCGAGGCGCTGCGGTGTCGACATGCCCATGCCGACCGCCGCCGAACGCAACGCGGGATCGACGTTGCGGAGGGCGGTGTAGGTGTTGCGTATGATCGGAAGCTGGGCATAGAGCATCGCCGCGATCACCGCAGGAAGATAGCCGATGCCTTGTCCGATCTTGGACAGGACCGGGATGAGAATACCGAACAGCGCGATCGACGGAATCGTCATCACGATCGATCCGAGATAGAGCACGGTGTCGGCAGCCCGCTGGCTTTGCGAAATCGCAATGCCTATCGGAACGCCGGTGAGGATCGCCACGCCGACGGCGACACCGACAATCGCGATGTGCTCTATCGTGCGCTCGCCGATCGCCGGAAGATTGTGAACAATGAAAGCGAGAGTCTCCACGCATCGACCTTTCGAGTTTTGCCGCGCGTTGCAAATCCGCGCCTTGCCGCTGTTCTGCCCGAGGCTGTTCATGCCGGCGCAAAAGTGCGATAGTACGCTGCCAATTTTGATTCGCGGACCGTAAAGCGCGATGAACTCAACGCAGCGGCCGGGACTTTCTCTGCTCGAGCGTCTCGACCGGGGACCGGTGATTTGCGCCGAGGGCTACGTGTTCGAGCTCGAGCGGCGGGGTTATTTGCAGGCGGGCGCTTTCGTGCCCGAGGTCGTGCTCGACCATCCCGAAGTCGTGAAGCAGCTTCATCGCGACTTCGTGCACGCCGGATCGGACGTGGTCGAGGCGCTTACCTATTACGCGCACCGCGAGAAACTTCGCGTGATCGGCCGCGAGCAGGATCTCGAGCCGATCAACCGTCGTGCGCTCGACATCGCCAAGTCCGTCGCCATCGAGAGCGGCGCGCTGTTCGCAGGCGATGTCTGCAACACCAACGTTTACGACCCCGCGAATCCCGAATCGCACAAGGCGGTGCGGCAGATGTTCGAGGAACAGGTGGGTTGGGCGGTCGACGCCGGCGTCGACTTCATCATCGGCGAAACCTATTCGTACGCGCAGGAAGCGTTGATCGCGCTCGACGTGATCAAGCGCGCGAAGCAGGTCGCGGTGATCACGCTTGCCATGCACCAGGCCGATGTCACTCGCGAGGGTTGGACCGTCGGCGATGCCTGCAAGCGGCTGGCCGATGCCGGTGCGGACGTGGTGGGCCTCAACTGCATCCGCGGCCCCGCGACCATGATGCCCTTGCTCAAGCAGGTCCGCGCCGCCGTCAAGACGCACGTCGCGGCGCTCCCGGTGCCGTACCGGACAAGCGAGCGCGAACCGTCATTTCAGTCGCTGCGCGACCCGCATTGGCACGGTGACAGCGGAGGCCGTCCGTTCCCGGTCGCGCTCGATCCATTCACCTGCAATCGCTTCGAAATCGCGGAATTCGGCAAGCAGGCGCTTGCGATGGACATACGTTATCTCGGCGTGTGCTGCGGCGCCGGCCCGCACCACATTCGCGCGCTAGCGGAAGCCGTGGGCATGCATCCCCCCGGGGCAAAATATTCTCCGGACATGTCGAAGCACGCTTTTCTTGGATCGCACGAGCGCATTGCCAAGGTGCAGAAGGATTACGCGAGCAAGCTTTAGAAACCCGCCCGGCGCACTAGCGAAACGAGCCCAATTTGTTCCGGGTTGTCATCGAAAGCCGGAAAGATCGTTTCGCGATAGGAGCGCAGCCCCTCGAGCTCGCGCACGATCTCGACGGCGAACCCGTGCCTCCCGTTCCTTCGATCCGTGACCAGCTCTACGATGTATTTCTTGAAAGACTCGGTATCTTTCCACATCGCGCAGAGCGAGTTGGCGATGCGGGGGAACTGGCGCGCCAGCTCTCGCGGCTGGACCTCGGTCGGCAGCGTTGCCAGCCATTCCGACGTCGTTCTCAGCAATATCGTGGCCGGTCTGGCCTTTCTCCTGCTCGAATAGTCGATTGCGATCACCGGATTGACGGCAGGCCGGGTCGCGTTGTCGTCGGGCACGGTTCGCGCTGCCTCGCCTTCGACATGAACATCGCTGATCGGAGCCCTTTTAACAGTTCTGTAGATCGACATAGGCATAATAAAGGTGCCTTTTTTCAAGCAAGCGTGAGCGTGGAGCGAGCGTCCCGGGTCAGTCCCCTTGCATAGGCATGTTTCGGCAAGAAGCGGGCCGGGTGGGCGCACCCTGGCGATGAAACCCAAAACGTCTTCAAATCCCGCATAGGCTTAAACGCGCGGCTACCAGGTCGAGCTGCCCCACACGCGTACTCCCGACTGGTCGATGGTGATGTTCCCGTCGCCGACCTGCGTCTTTCCGGCGACAGGAGTGGCGGTCAAGGTGAACGTGTTCGTCGCCGCCGCGGCGGAGATAGTGTACTTGCCGTCATTGCTCTTTCCACTCGTCACGCCCAGCCCGCCGGTTGCATTTCCGGTATAAGCGCCGGTGACGCTCCCCGTATAAGCGCTGGAGTTGAGAAAAATCTTCTCCTCCACCGTCGAGAGCTCCAGGAGATGCGACTGCGCCGCCTCGCGGCTGGTGCGAACGATGTACTTGAGATAGCTCGGGTAGGCGATCCTCGCCAGAACACCGACGATCACGACCACGATCATGAGCTCGATGAGGGTGAATCCCCGGCTAGTCGATTTCACAGCAATCACGCTCCCGGTCATGCATCGATTCGCCCTGCCGTATTTCCTGGCGCCGCGGCCAGATGCGCCTGACCGCGGTGGTGCCGATCTGTCGATCATGGCCGTATCAGCTCCTTCCACGACACCCTACCCCAGGGCCGGTCGTCCTTTTCCTTGCCTGCCGTCGTCGGCCTCAGGCTGAAGGTCGTGCACCCGCCGGTGCTGCACATGGTGACGGTGATGGTGCCATCCGCGTTGTGCGTGATCGTCTCGGTGATCGTCGTTCCGTCGTCGAGGGTGATCGTCGTGGTCGTCGAATTCGACCCGCTGCCGCCAGTGCCTCCGGTGCCGCCGCCGGTGACGGTGCCGCCGTCGCCGCTGAAGGTGCCATCCGTGGGGTCGGACGACCCGGGCGCTTTTGACGTGGCCGACGCACTGCCGGCCGTGTCCGGGTACGCGATCGCTTGCGTCATCCCCCAGCCCGCAGCGCCGTAGCACTTCCCGTTCGGGTGATGCCAGAAGATGGTGTACTGCGCGAGCTGGAAGGTCTGCGAGACCGGGTCGGACTTCAGCCGATATCCGAATGACTTGTCGCCGGAAGTGCTCGCGAGGCGGATCGCGGAGTCCGGCGTCGTATCATTGATGATCTCGATGGTGAGCGCACCGTTCATCCACAGGTTGCCGTAGGGACCGAAGGCCGTGTTGTCGGTGAAGCCTCCCGTGTCCGCATGCACGCAGCCCGTCTGTGTCGGTATCAGCCCGACGCGGGAATCCCCGCTGCCCGACCAATCCTTCTCCACGAAGGCATCGAGCGGCATGTTGACGACCAGCGCCAGGAGGCTCGTGCGGTCATAGGTCGGCAATGTGCTGACGAACGACGGCGTGCCCCCCAGCGCGGGCGGGCGCTGGCACCGCCGACCTTGAACCGCACCGCCGGCGAAAGCTTCTGGTTCGCCATGAGGACCTTGAACCGGGTCACGGTGCTGGGGACGGCGTTGACCAGGTTGAAGGCAGGCAGGCTTGCATTGAGCATGTTCACGCCGGTCACGTTGTACTTGTCGTCGTACTGGTGGACGTGGGTGTTGTGCCCGCAATGGTAGCCGCCCGTGCTGGGCACGCAGATGGGGTAGTAGATGTCGAAGTCGAAGTGCCCGTTCAAAACGCCGCAGTTGGTGCTGCCAGCAGTGCATCCGTTGGCGGGCGGGGCCAGCGAGGCATCGGGATTGACGTTGAAGTAGGTTTGGCTTTGCACTACAAGCTGCGCCAGCAGCGGCTGCGACATCACGCCGCCGCTGACGATCCGGCGCGCCACCGGAATCCTGAGGCCATAGGCGGTGCCGGTCGAGCCGACCAGGTCCATATCGTCGATCTGATAGTCCGCATTGAGGTCCAGAAAAGGCGATGAGGGCGCCACTCCGGTCAGATAGTCAACCTCGATCAGCCAGTTTTCGCCCGGGGATTTGCCCACTCCGTTGTCGAAGTTGGGCTTGGTGGCGCTGAAGTGGAAGCGGCTGTCGGCAATCAGCCCGCCGTCGCCGACCACGCGCTCGCCGCTCGCCAGGGACAGTTTCCAGCCCTGCTTCTGGTTGGTGCCGGCTGCGTAATCGACGGCGTTGAGCGCCGCGCTGGTGCGCACCGTGGCGGTGATGCTGTTACCCGAATACGCGGTGGAAGCGGAGAGCGACTGAGCAACCAGCTTGGTCGCATCGATGGTCTTCGACAGCGCGGTGCCCGACGCGGGAAAATCGTTGTCCCACAGGCCGTAGGCGTACTCCTGTGTCGTGTCAGTAAGGTCGTTGAGCACCGTAGTGCTGTTCGTGCCGGTATTCGTGAAAATGCGGCCGGTGCCGAATGCCACCATGTACCCACCGTTGGGATGCCGGGCGACGGCCGGGGCGCCGGTGATCGCCTGCGCATTGATCGTATTGGCATTCGGCGTCGCGAACAGCTTGAACGCGCTCCAGCTGCCTGGGCTGGTGCTGCGCAGATCGAATTTCCAGAGATTGCCGGCGATAGTGCCGGCATAGACGAAATCGACCTTGCCGTCGCGGTCGACGTCGAACGCGGTGGGGCTGGAGAGGCCGCTCGGGTGGCCGATGACGTAGAGCACCCCCTGGTCGCTACCGTTGTTGTTGTACCCGTTGCCGATGACGGCCGCCCAGTTGCCGTTGTTGAGCCGGACGATCAGCGGCACGCCGTAGGTATAGCCGAGGTCGGCATAGCTCGTGTTGCTGGCATTATTGATCGTCGTGGGCGTGATTTCCCATAGGACCTTCGTCGCGGCCGCCGCTTCG
>VBCZ01000209.1 GCA_005889025.1 Betaproteobacteria bacterium | reverse complement strand
TTGCGTTGTGACCGACTGCCGTCTTTGTTGCCTCATGCCATTGAACCTGTTCCCGAAGTTCCTCATCTGTTTGCAATAACATTCGTCGGCTGCTGCTCCGATTACGCCACCTTATCCTCCTTCCCACGTTCTGCGAAAAACGCCGAACGGCCTCGGTTCAGCGGCCAATGTAATCGCATAGAAATGCGTAATATGCGTCTGCACCGCGACAGAGATCCGAAATAAAAATGTATTCGTTATCCGAATGCCATTGATCCATGTCTCCAGGGCCCCACATGGTTGCTTCGATGCCATCTTTTGCAAAAAGACCGGCATCGAGACTTCCGTGACTATGAAAGAATCCGGGAGCCTCGAGTCCAGCGTCGCAAAGGCCGTTGGTAATGCTTGAAATCATCGGGCCGTTCATGTTGATTTCACATGGATACATCAGAGGACCGGGCCTCACGTCAACGCGCCACGGGTCCATATTTTCCAACGCTGTCGTGATCTGCGCGACGGCCTCATCGGGCGAATCTCCAGGCAGCAATCGTCTGTCATAGATCAGACGGACCTCGCTTTGGATCGTGTGCGTAGCGTCAGGAAAGCTGCGGATCGACGTAATGGCAAGTGTCGCCTTGCCTAGTCCTTGATGCGGGCGGCTGCGCAGGTCCAGCGTGTCCAAGCGGTCCATCACCTTTCGTGCGCCGGCGACCGCATCCACCGCTTTCCACGGCGTGCTGCTGTGTGCGGCGCGCCCCCGAACCGTAATCAGCACATCGAGGCGTCCCTTATTCCCAACGGATACTCGTCCCGTAGTTCCGATCACGACAACCGCCGCAGAAGGCCGTGTTTCCACTGCTTTGAGAATGGCACGCGCAGCATCGTGCCGGCCTGTTTCACCGGCGGTACTGACAGTGAGCGCAAGCCTGCCCGTCAAGTTACCGCGGCGGTACATGGCATATGTTGCAGCCAGGGCCGCTGCAAGCGATCCTTTCTGTTCGGAGATGCCTCGACCTCGAATCGCATCGGCGCCGTTCACTTCAATGAGTTCACCCGCATACGGAGTCGTCATGTTTGCCGCTGGATGTGTCATCGCATAGGCCATCAGCATCACGCCGTGATCCGAAGGCGGACCGATCTCGACAATCAAATTACCCATCTCGTCCCGGCGATAAGGTAGTCCCAGATCATCGAGACGGCGACCGACCACCTTCTCAATGAAGCTCAGGACGGCGGGCTCGGCCTCAAATCTCTCCGTTTGTGGGCTCGGGCATCGAACAAAGTCCTGCGCCCAACCGACCAGCGCCGATTCGCTCACGATATCCTTAAGCAAGTTCCGCATGGTCCTCACTTTAGAATGTCTGAGTTCTCATGATGCACAAAGTGCTCATAACGGGTGGCAACGGAAGGCTCGGGCGATATGTTTGTGCCGAGCTTGCGAGCAGCTGCGATGTCACCGTGTTCGATCGAGTACCGCCGGCCACTGATATTCGCGCGATCCAGGGCGATATCCGTGATCTTTCCGCTCTCAGGCAAGCAGCTCGCGCACAGGAAGCAATCGTCCACTTAGCTGGCATCCCGAGCCCGCGGCATGGATCGCCGCAAGAGATTTTTATCACGAACACTGTCGGGACTTGGACGGTGCTCCAGGCGGCGCTCTTGAGCGGTGTGCGGCGAGTACTCATTTGCTCGAGCGATTTCGCAACCGGGCTGCTTCACCAGCCGCCGTCGGTGATGCCGAGCTACCTTCCCATCGATGAAATGCATCCACTTTGTCCAACGGAAGCCTATGGGCTCAGCAAACAGCTCTCCGAGGAAGCCGCCCATGGCTTCGCTCGATGCGGCCTCGAAATCATTATCTTGAGACCAGCTCTCATCATTTTTCCAGAAATGCGGCAACAGGTGGCGTTGTGGGGTGCCGATCCGAATAACCCCGATCTGTGGTGGTACGTGGAGCCAGCCGATGTCGCGCTCGCGTTCCGACTGGCGGTCGAGCTGTCTTCGGTTCTTAGCCAAACATTCTTTATCGGCGCAGCTAATACATTCTCCTTGGTACCGACCCTCGAGTTGGTCAAGAATCGCTACGGTCAGCTTCCCGAAATCCGGAAGCCGAACGTTTACCGCGCTGACCCACATGCTGCCTTGTTCGATATTACACACGCGCGCACTGTGCTTGGATTCTCTCCAACCAGCGATTGGCGGCGCTGGACCGACGTGTCTTCCAGTACTTAAGCCTTCCCAAGGCAGCCTTGCGGTTCCATGGACCCCAGGGCTGCACTTCGCGGCCGCTACAAGGACATGCTTCATCGTGTGCATCCAAAATTTGCGCATCTTGCGCAGGGACGCCGGACAGCCTGCTGCTAACCGCGAGCCTTATTCAACTCGCTCGTAATTACGAAATGCGCCTCGGTCGGCTTCCGGCCGATTCCGTTAATAGGAAGAATGTCCTGGGGACACGCGGAAAACACAACTATGCAATCCATCTCGACGACCAGCGCCACCCGGTCGCCTGGCCGACTGACCGGCGGGCAGAATTCGAGCACTTGCCCGAGCTCTTGCAGTCCTGCAAACAAGTTGTCGGTACAGTTATCGTGGTACTCGTTACATCCGAGAAGGCGGTATCGATAGTCATCGCATGCAGCTAGCAGGGTGTCGTGGACTCCGGGGCTGGTATCTTCACGCAAGGTGAGTATCGGCCGGCGGCGATTTGTCCGCAGCGTATCGCCCACTTGAGGGATAAGCTTGAGGATCGTGGCGCGCGTGTGCTCCATCGACATGAATTCACAAAGGTCACCCGCATTGAAGGCCCATGTATCGACGACCTGTTCGCCATGTGTATTGATCACATTAATAGTCTGTCCCTTGGTGACGCGCACCGCCTTGCCTGAGCGCGCAGGTATCGTCCGCGTTTCACCTAAAGCCGCATCCATTTCGGTCTCCATTGATCAGCATGGCCAGGTTTCCGCCTACCCGGCAGTACGGAGAAGAGCGACGACGGACGTGACGATGCCGGGAACAAACAAAACCAGCACCAGAAGCAAGACCATCGCCGTAATGAACAGCAGATTGGCGCGCGTGATCGCAAAGATGTCCTTTCCGGACAGCGCGCTGACGACGAACAGGGTGCTGCCGACCGGGGGCGTTTGCTGGCCGATGGCAACGCAAAGGACGACCAGAATGCCAAAATGGATACCGTCCACGCCCAACGCCTTGGCAGCCGGAAACAAGATTGGCACCGTCAGCAGCATCATGGGATCGCCATGCATGATGCAGCCCAAGCCGATGAGCAGGAGGCACACCATCACAAGAAATACGTCCCTTCCAACGTGCAGCGCAAGAAACCACGTCGAGACCTGCTGTGGCACGCCCTCAAAGGTCATGACCCAGCCAAATGCGAACGATGCGGACACCATGATCATCACGATGCTAGTGATAATCGCACCATCGATCAGCGTCCGGTACAGACGCGCCCAAGTCAGCGTATGGTAGAAGAAGATCGAGACTGCGATTCCGTATACGACCGCCACGGCACCGGCTTCAGTCGGCGTAAACACGCCCCCGAGAATTCCGCCCATGATGATGACCGGCATCATCAGCCCAAGCCCCGACGCACGTGCAGTAATGCCAATCTGCTTCAGGTTGAATGAACTGATGCCACCCCATCCGTACTTTCGGGCGAGGAAGTAGATCAGGATCATCTGGCTCAGGCCCATCAGAATCCCCGGCAGAATTCCCGCCACAAACATGGCGGATACGGAAACGCCAGTGATCGCCCCATAGATGATCATTGGAATGCTCGGCGGAATAATGATGCCGATGCTTCCTGAGCTCGACGTCAGCGCAGCGCTGAACGCCTTGGGGTAGCCTCTTTTAGTCATGGCGGGAATAAGAACCGATCCTAATGCCGTCGCGTCGGCGACAGCCGACCCGGAAATGCCGCCGAAAAACATGGCAGCGACGACCAGCACCATGGCAAGACCTCCTCGCAAGTGCCCGACCAGGGCTTGGGCGAAGGCGATGATCCGGGTCGAGATGCCCGTTTCGTTCATCAGCAAGCCGGCAAGGACGAAGAGCGGCATCGCCAAAAGAATCCAACTATCCGGACCGTTGGCGATCTGCTGGGCAAGAACGAGTTGCGGAACGCCCGCGATCAGAACGTAGCCCCAAGCCGCAATGCCGATCGCAAACCCG
>VBCZ01000207.1 GCA_005889025.1 Betaproteobacteria bacterium | reverse complement strand
CGGCTGGTGCTGACGCTCGCCACCGAGTTCTTTTCGCTCGCCGCCGGCGCGGTCAATGGGCACGGCGGCGAAGCCGTGAACTGCCAGCATGAAATGCTGTTGTCCACGTTCACGCGCGGCAATCCGCTGGTGACATCGCAGCAGGCAGTACGGGCCGCGCAGCAGATCCAGGCGGATTTCCCGGCGATGGCGGAAAAATGGCGCGGCGCCTATGGCCTGCGCGCGGCCGTGGCGCAGGGCCTGCACCTGGGCGAAGCGGTGATCGGCACGGTCGGCCCGGCCGGCCTGCTGCACCGCGCCGCGTTCGGCGACAGCGTTACGCTCGCGCAGCAGTTGGTCGCACGCGCGCGCGCCGGCGAATTCGTCATGTCGGACACGGTAATGGGCGCGCTGTCGGTCGAGAACCTCGACCTGGATGCGGAGCCGCTGCCGCAACTGGAACTACCGCGCCGCACGCCAATCCGCATCTACGGCGTGCTGGTCGAGGGGCGCCTGGATTTTACGTAGATTTACGCAGGAAACGCCTCTTTCACGGCTTGCACGAGCATCTCCGGCGGATATGCGCCGGAAACGCCGGTCTGCTTGTTGAAGATGAAGGTCGGCACGCCGCTGATGCCGAGGTCGCGCACGCGCTCTTCTTTCTCCGTCACTTCCGGCGCGTTCGCGTTGGCGGGCCAGCCCGCCACGCCGGCGCCCTGCGCGATGTCGTTCAACACGGCGGCGTCGCCGATGTCGCGCGCGTCCTCGAAATAGGCGCGGAACAGCGCGTCCACCACCGCCTCTCCCTTGCCCTGCTTTTGCGCCACGTCGATGAGCCTGTGCGCGGCAAGTGTATTGGGCGTGCGCTGCATGCGGTCGAAGGCAAAGTTGATGCCCTCGCCTGCGCCCTCCTGCGCGACACGCGCATCGAGGGAGCGGCCCTTCTCGACCGAGCCGAATTTCTGCCGGCGGTAGTCGGCGCGCGCCATGCCGCCCTCTGGCATGCCGGGATTGAGCTGGAACGGCAGCCATTCGATGCGCACGTCGTATTCGCCCTGGAGGGCCTCGAGGGCTTTCTCCAGGCGGCGCTTGCCGATGTAGCACCATGGGCACACGACGTCGGAAATCACGTCGACGACCGCCGTTGCTTCCGGAATGCTGTCGATCATTTTCCCGCCATTGTATTACGGCGCGAGCCTCGCTCGACAGACTCGCGCGAATGATGTCAAATCCCAGCCGCTTCCATTGGCGTGTTCTTCCATGAAACCCGGACACTGGGACATCTTTTGCGTTGTCGTCGATAACTATGGCGACGCAGGCGTCGCCTGGCGGCTGGCCCGAGAGCTTGCGCTCGAGCACGGCATCGCCGTGCGGCTTTATTGCGACCGACTGCGCACGCTGGCAAGCATCGTCCCCGCGATCGACGCAAGCCGCGACGGACAAAGCGTGGACGGAATCGACGTGCGCGCGTGGGGCGGGCCATCCGCCAACGATGCCATCGATGCGGACGCCGACGTCGTCATCGACATCTTCGGATGCGGCCTGCCGGAATCCTTGCTGGTCGCGATGACGCAACGTCCTCGACAGCCGGTTTGGAACAACGCCGAGCATCTCTCGGCCGAAAGCTGGGTGGCATCCACACACGCGCTGCCATCCCGCCACCCGCGGCTGCCGCTGGTGCGGTACTTCTTCTTTCCTGGATTCAGCGCGGGTACCGCCGGCCTGCTGCGCGAGCGCGATCTGTTTTCCAGACGCGATGCCTTCCAGTCCAGCGAGGTTGCGCGCGCGTCGCTTTGGCGGCGCTTGCGCCTGCCGCCACCGGGCCCCGGCACGCTGGCCGTATCGCTTTTTTGCTACGCCAACCACTCGCTGACTGTGTTAGTCGATGCCTGGGCGGAACAATCGCGCGAGGTCTTTTGCATCGTGCCGCCAGGCGCCGCCTGGCCTGCGTTGCAGCCGTGGATGGGCGGGCCGCTGCAGCCTGGAAGACCTTTTCGCCGCGGCCGGCTGCTCATCTCGGCGATCCCGTTTGTCGCGCAAGACGATTACGACGCGCTGCTCTGGGCGTGCGATCTCAATTTTGTTCGCGGCGAGGACTCCTTCGTGCGCGCCCAATGGGCCGCGCGGCCTCTCGTCTGGCATGCGTATCCCCAGGCCGAAGATGCGCATAGGCTGAAGGTCGACGCCTTCCTCGCGCGCTATGGCAAAGCGCTGCCCGCGGGCGGCGCAGACGCATACCGCGCGTTTTCGCGCGCCTGGAACGACGTCACGCCCATGTACGCGGACCTGTGGCGCGGTCTGATGGATTTTCACGCGACGCTCGACGGTCACGCGCGCGCATGGGCGCAAGAGCTCGAACGGCTGCCGGAATTCGCGAACTCCCTGGCCCAATTCGTGTCGGATAGGGTATAATTTTGGGTTCCCCGAAAACCCGCAATCCAACAGGTGCAGCCATGAAAACCGCGCAGGAAGTCCGCGCCGGCAACGTCATCATGATCGGCAAGGACCCCATGGTCGTGCAAAAGGCCGAGTTCAACAAATCGGGCCGCAATGCCTCGGTCGTGAAAATGAAGCTCAGGAACCTCCTTTCCAGTGGAGGCACCGAGACCGTCTATCGCGCTGACGAGAAATTCGACGTCATCCAACTCGAGCGCAAGGAGGTGACGTATTCGTACTTCCAGGACCCCATGTACGTGTTCATGGACAGCGACTACAACCAAATCGAGGTCGAGAAGGAAAGTATCGGCGATGCCATCCATTATCTCGAAGACGGGCTCGCTTGCGAGCTGACTTTGTATAACGGCAAGCCGATCTCGGTCGAGCTTCCAACCAGCGTGGTGCGAGAGATCAGGTATACCGAGCCCGCCGTTCGCGGTGACACGTCCGGCAAGGTGCTCAAGCCCGCCAAGCTTGCCAGCGGCATGGAGGTGCAGGTTCCGCTGTTCGTCGCAACCGGGGACAGAATCGAAATCGACACACGAACGGGGGAATATCGGCGCCGCGTTTAGCGCGCTGAGCCAGGAAGTCTCAAGACTTCGTTTGCTGACGGGCGCCTTTCGCGCCCGTTTTATTTTTTCTTTCGTGCGGGGCGTCCGCGCCGGACGTGCATTTCCGCGACTCCCGGCAGCGCGTCGCGCATGCCGCGGCTGCGGTGCTCGCATGGCCCGCCGGCCCGCGATAGGTTGCGCGCGGTATTGATGATCGCGACGTGCGTGAGCGCCTGCGGAAAGTTGCCCAGCTGCCGACGCCGGACGGGATCGTATTCCTCGGCGATGAGCCCGACATCGTTACGCAGGGCGAGCAAGCGCGAGAAAAGCGCAACGGCCTCGGCTTGGCGCCCGGCGAGGCTCAAGGCATCGGCAAGCCAGAACGAGGACGGCAGGAACACGCCTTCGCCGGGTGGCAGCCCGTCCACGCTCGCCCGGGTGCGGTAACGCGCGACCAGCCCGTCGACGACGAGTTCGCGTTCGATGGCCGCGAGCGTGTTCTTTATACGGACATCGGTGGACGGGAGAAAGCCGACCAAGGGCATGAGCAGCAGGCTCGCGTCCACCTCATCGGAGCCGTAATACTGGACGAAGCTTTTTCCGGCCGCGTTGTACGCCTTGTGACACACGTCGGCATGAATTCGCGCGCGCAGCGCGCGCCATCGCGCGAGCGGCGCACGCAGCGAGAATTCCTCCGCCGCTTTGATCGCGCGATCGATCGCCACCCACGCCATGACTTTGGAATGAGTGAAATGGCGCGGCTCGCCGCGCACTTCCCAAATACCGTTGTCGGGCTCACGCCAGTGAGATCCGAGATAGCCGAGGAGCGCACGCTCGAAATTCCAGGCGTCCGCGTCGGGGTCGAGTCCGGCGACACGCGCAAGTTGCAAGGTGTCGATGACCTCGCCGTACACATCGAGTTGTTTTTGCGCTGCGGCGGCATTGCCGACGCGCACGGGGGCAGAGCCTTCGTAGCCGGGAAGCCAGGGCAACTCGAGCTCGGTGAGCTGCCGCTCGCCGGCGATTCCGTAGATCGATTGCATGTCCTCAGGCCGGCCGGCAGCGGCGCGCAGCAACCACTGGCGCCATGCACGGGCCTCATCGCGATAGCCTGTAACGAGCAACGCGTAGAGCACGAATGTCGCGTCACGCGGCCAGCAATAGCGGTAATCCCAGTTTCGCACGCCGCCGATCTCCTCGGGCAGCGACGTCGTGGGCGCGGCGACGATGCCACCCGTCGGTGCGTAGGTCAGCGCCTTGAGTGTGATTAGCGAGCGGATGACTGCGTCGCCCCAGCGTCCATCGTAGGCCGAGCGGCCGCACCATGCGCGCCACGAGCGCTCGGTGACGCCGATGGCCGCGTCGGGGTCGATCGGAACTGGCCGCGGATGATGCGACGGAAAGTACGTCAGGACAAAGCGAACACGCTCCCCGCGCCCGACCTTGAAGTCCGACACGGTGGTGAAGTCCTCGCCGTGGACCTCGACCTCGGAGCGCAACTCGAGTGAGTCGGGGCCCGCGGTCGCGAGCAAGGCGCCGTCCACGCGACGCACCCACGGTACGACCCGGCCATAGTCGCAGCGGATGATGAGCTCCATCCGCATGGGCACATTGCCTCGCAAGCCTTCAACCACGCGAATGAGATCGGTGCGCTCCTGCCACAGCGACATGCAGTCGACGATGCGGACCGCACCATGCGACGTCATGAACTCGGTCTCGAGCACCAGGGTGCGGTCGCGGTAATGGCGCTGGGTTCTGCGCACGGGTCCGCGCGGCGCGAGCAGCCAACGGCCATGCTTAGGGTCGCCGATCAACGCGGCAAAGCAGGCTGGCGAGTCGAAGCGCGGAACGCACATCCAGTCGATCGATCCATCGCGGCCGACCAGCGCGGCCGTGCGTGTATTGCCCAGCAATGCGTAATCCTCTATGCGCGACGGCATGTCAGTTCGGCTCCCGCGGCTCACCCGTGTAGATTGGTTCTCAAGCGCCTTGGTTCCGGTCGCGAGGCTATTTGGGTTCGCGGCGCGCGGTATAGTCCGCCGATGCATACCTCGTATCCCACGGTCCGATCGATGGCGCGCTCGATCGCCGCAGGGGAGATCTCTCCCGTTACCGCCGTCGAGGCGAGCCTGGCACGGCTGGAGGAGACGGAGCCAAAGCTGCGCTCCTTCGTTACCGTCCTCGCCGACACGGCAAGGCAAGCGGCAAAGCGCGCGGAAACGCAAGCTTCCAGCGCCGCGCGCGGCCCGCTTTTCGGCGTTCCCGTTTCGGTCAAGGATCTCATCGCGGTTGCCGATGCGCCTCTCACCTTTGGCTCGCGCAGCATGGCCGGCAACGTTGCGCGAAACGACGCGGTCGCGGTCGAGCGCTTGCGCCGCGCCGGAGCGATCATCATCGGCAAGACGACCACCAGCGAATTCGGCTGCAAGGCCGTCGGCGAATCTCCCCTGACGGGGAGCACGCGCAACCCGTGGAACCTGAGCAAGACCGCCGGCGGATCGAGTGCCGGAGCGGCAGCGAGCGTCGCCGCCGGCGTGACACCGGTGGCCATCGGTACCGACGGCGGCGGCTCGATACGCATCCCCGCGGCACTTACGGGTTTGTTCGGAGTGAAGGCGCAGTTCGGGCGCGTTCCGGTGTTTCCCGTCGCGACGACCCCGACGCTCGCCCATGTCTGTCCTATCGGCCGCGACGTGCGCGATGTCGCGATGCTGCTGGGCGTCCTCGCAGGCTTCGACGAGCGCGATCCGCACTCGGTGCGCGACAGCTTTCCGGATTGGCTGCGCGCTTGCGAGCGCGATACTCGCCATCTCAAAGTCGCATGGTCGCCTTCGTTCGGTTACGCCAATCCCGATCCCGAGGTCCGCGAAGTTGCCGAAGCTGCCGTGCGTGCGATTGCCGGCATGGGCTGCGTCGTCGAGGAGATCGACGCTCCGTTCGACGACCCGGCCGACCTTTGGACCGCCGAGTTCTATGCGGGGGTGGGCACGCGACTCGAAACAGTGCTGCATGAACAAAGAGCATTGCTCGACCCGGACGTTGCGACCATCGTCGAGCGCGCCCTCGCCCAACCTGCCCAGGCATACTATCGAGCGCAGCACAGGCGCTACGATTTTCGAGAACGCGTGCGCGCATTCTTCGAGCGCTTCGACCTGTTGCTCTCGCCTACGCTTCCCGTGGCGGGTGTGGACGCCGGTGTGAGCGTTCCGCGTGGAATCGCCGGGCGCAATATCGTGACCTGGGTCTGTTACACCTATCCCTTCAATCTCACCGGGCAGCCCGCCGCCTCGATACCGGCAGGTTTCACTCAGGATGGGCTCCCGGTGGGACTGCAAATCGTCTCGCGCGCCTATCGCGAGGACGATCTTTTTTCGATCGCGGCTGCTCTGGAGGCCGCGCGTCCATGGGCTGCGCACGTACCGCCTCTTTGAGACGGTTGCCGCGGTTATGATCTGCTACGCGCACGGCTGATCTACGCATGAAAAAAGCGCATCGATCCGAACAAGGGCCTCCCGTCCTGGAGATGCGCGACAACGTCGCCACGCTGCGGCTGCGGCGGCCCGCCGAGCATAATCGCCTCGACCCCGACGATATCGCGGAGATGCGCGAGCACATTACCCGCCTCGCATCGCTTGCCGGTTTGCGCGCTCTGGTCATCACCGGCACCGGCAGCGCGACCTTCAGTTCCGGCTTCACCATCGAAGCTATCGTCGGAAGACTCGACCGCAGCTTCGAGGACCTCCTGGATGCGATCGAGAACTTTCCGCACCCGACCCTATGCGCGCTCAACGGCAGCGTCTACGGCGGCGCGACCGATCTCGCGCTGTGCTGCGACTTCCGCGTCGGGGTGCGTGGCTCGCGGATGTTCATGCCGGCCGCGCGCTTCGGGCTGCACTATTACCCGGGGGGTCTCCGCAGGTATGTGTCGGCGCTCGGACTTTCGCAGGCCAAGCGGCTCTTTCTCACTGCGCAGACGATCGATGCCGACGAAATGTTGCGCATCGGTTTTCTTACCGAGCTTGTCGAGCGCAAGGAGCTGCACGCAAAGGTCGCCCAATATATCGATGCGATTCGCGCCTGCGAGTCGGGCGCGGTCGCTTCGATGAAGGCGCAGCTCGCTGCGATCGATCGCGGCGAGAAGTTAGCCGCTCGTTCGCGAAAGGATTACGAGAAGTCGCTGCGTTCGGAAGAGCTGCGCCGCCGCCTCGCGATGCGACGCAGTCGGCATTAGCCTGTTTCGCGTCGCTCCCGGGCCGGCCGGTTCAGTGCTGCTGAGGCGCCCGGTGAGGAAAGCCGGATTCGTGAGTGGGGCTGACAGCCGAACCCGCCGTCGCGGTTCGTTCGCTCTGCGCCGTGAGTTTGCCGTCGACGTCGCGCTCCGACCTAGATTGCTCACGCTCACGCAGCTCACGGCGGATCCTTGCAAAAGTCTTCCGGACGTCGGTTTGCACGCTCGGCGTATACCTGAAGCTCGGATCGAGAATCGATTTCATACCATCTTCCTTGGCGGCAAGGTCATTGTGCTCGCGTCCTGCCGGGTGCCGGGTTCCCGTGGCGAGCTATTAGGGTCCGTACCCGCGATGTCGCGCGCCACTGCGATCGCCGCAGCGAGTTCTGCCAGCAAATGTTCGAGATCTCCGGCGGTCAGGGTAATCCGCTCGGCGCGTGGCATGACGCCATGCACCAAATCGAGGCGCAGACCCAGTAACTTTTGGTATAGCGTCCCGAGATCGGATCTCGTTGACTGCGACGCCTCCTTGTTGCGGACGGAGAGGCGGTTAGATCGGCCGCTGACAGCGCTGCGAGGGTAGGCTGTAGCCATCAACACCGCTTTGAGGTAAGGGCGCAGGTTCGCGTCAGTGCGATCGTCCAAGTTCATAGACTGAACGTCAATCGGAGTTTGGCTCTTTTGGATGTAGGCGAAGTGACGTGCGCTGTAGGACGGCGTCTGATAGCATATGGCCGGTTTTGCTCGAATTGGCCGGCGTCATGGCCGCTTCGGCAGGTCTTTTGGTTTGCACTCTGCGACCGAGTTGCGAAAGCTCGTTAGGACGGCGCGGCCCAGAAGCGCCGCGGCCTGTAAGGTTCTACCGGCTTGTGCTTGGCCAGATCGCGTGGAAGGGACGACATGAAAGCATTGGCATCGAAGCTACTCGGGTACGAGGCGACGCTGCCTGTCGTTCTTTTGACCCTCGGTCTATATTCGGGGGCCGCGGTAATTTTCTCGGTGATTTCCGGGTTTCCGTTCCTGCCGATCCTCGCCTTGCTGCTGGTGCTGGGCTACATCATGGGCGGGTGCAGCCGGTAGCCTCGATCGAGCGAAGTCTGACCCGCACTTTAGGCCGCGCAAGCGGCCTTTTGTCGTCCGCCCATGGGTAACGCTGATCGGATGCCCACCGGTTGAAGTGATCGAGGGCTCACGCTTCGCCTGGCTGACAAACCTTTCTTCCTACATCATTTTCAGAGGCCATCCGATATTCGGATAATCAGCATCGGCATACGCTCGCCACATAGGATGCAGTGACGTTGCGAGCCATGTCGTGAACTGGATATTCGCGCTTTTTCTGTGCCTGCTGAGTGTGTCGCAGATCGCGAGCGCCGAGATCTATAAGTGCGTCGGGCCAGAGGGTCTTGCCTACCGGGACACACCTTGCCCCCCGGATCAGCGGGAACAGGCCGCAATCGCGAGCCCGCAAAAGGCAAATTGGCAAACCGACAGCGTTCCGCGCACGGATTATTCAAACATCCGGGCCGATCTGCCGCTTTCAGGAACGCGATTGACGCTCGGCATGACCGACACGCAGGTGCTCAATCTCCCCAGCTGGGGCCGGCCTGTGCAGATTTTTCGCACCAGGGCCAAGTCGGGATGGCGCGAGGAATGGCTCTACAAGCGGGCAAGCAACATGCCACGCGTGTTGTACTTCGAGAACGGGCGGCTCGCCGCGCACGAAGACGCGCCGCCGCCGGCGATGGAAGCTCGCGCGTCTACCGCGTATATCCAACAGTAGCCTACGTGCGTGCGGTCGGACGCAGGCGGCAACACTTTTGTGAGCCGCCGGACGTCGAGTCGTCCACCACAAGTCTTGTTTCGATGTTGCACTAACATTTCGGTCTAATGCACGAGCCCTCGTGCATCGCGCGGTAACCTCCGTTGATGGGGAAGTTGGCCGCCGCCAGCCCGTGCGAATGAGTTCGCACCCGCGGCAGCGGCTCGTAGGCCCGAATTTATTCGGGCGCGGTCGCCAAAACTAACGCCCCGTGCGAATGAATTCGCACCTACAACAGCGGCTTGTAGGCCCGAATTTATTCAGGCGCGGTCGCCAAACTAACGTCCCGTGCGAATGACTTCGCAGCTGCAGCTCAGTGCGGGATGCTGTCGCCGGTACAAGCGGCAAGCAGCCAAGGCTGGACCCACCAGAAGATATCCGTCATTCTTGCGAGCCTGTTGATCTATGCTGCCGTGGCGCGGATGATCGCGTTGTGATCGGTTCCTACGAACTGCGTCGCGTCGCAAACACAAAAGCCGCAAACTCGCCATGACGTCGAGCACCGTCCGAACCATGGCAAGCGCGTCGAAGCGGGCTCGACGGTTGCATGGCTTTTTCGAGTTCGCGATTCTCATCAAGGGAGTCGATGGAATTCTGGAAACGGCAGGCGGGATCCTGCTTTTGTTCGTTCCGCTTCGCGCCATCGACGATCTGATTCAAGTACTCACCGCGCATGAGCTCTCGGACGAGCCCGACGATTGGTTCGCCAACACGCTTCGCCATGCCGCTGCATCGATCTCTGTCGATACGAAGATGTATGCCAGCATCTATCTCATCAGCCATGGCGTTTTGAAAGTCTTCCTGGTCTACCTCCTTTGGCGGGAAAAGCTCTGGGCGTTCCCGGTGGCCATCGCGTTCATCGTCGTGTTCATTGGCTACCAGTTGTACCGGTATGCGCATACGCATTCTCTGGCGCTATTGATCTTTGCGGCCATCGACGTCGCCGTCACCTGGTTCATTTGGCGCGAATACGGCGCGCGATTGCGGCTCGCGCGCATTTAGCGACCAGCCGGTAACATGCCACTGACGCATCGTCCCGAGGAACACGTCGAATCCAGCTTTGAAGCCGAACCATCCGTCGGAGGACACGATGAATATTCGCAGAAGCCTGATGCTCACGTTAGCCACTCTAACCGCGGTCGCCGGCGAGGCTACAGCGCAGCATGTCGTCCCCAGTGCGCTGCTGACCATCGACCAGAATCGCGCAACGGTAGTCGAGCGCATCGTCGGCGAGTGGGGTGATCGCCTGGCGATGTCGAACGCCGGGATCTCCTCAGCGCAGCTGCGACAGATCCTCTCCGGCCTGCGCTCGGATCACCTGCTGGCGGCGAGCCTGGCGGGAAGTGTGGAGGGCTTGCGCGATGTGGTCTCCGCTGCGCTGGTGCGTAGCGATGTGGCGGTCGCAACAGGACTGATGCACACCAAGGCGCTGGGCGATACCACATTTGATCTGGTGTACACGCCGGTGGTGCCGTGCCGGATCGTCGACACCCGCTCCGGCGGAGGCGGAGTGTTTGCGCCTCAGACGCAGCGCCACTGGCGGGCATTCAGCATTCTCGGCTTCGCCAGCCAAGGCGGTTCTGCTACCAATTGCGGAATCTTCGTGCCTCCGGTGGCGATCATGGCCAACACGACCCTGGCCGACACGGTGGGAGGACCGGAGTTCTTCACCTTGTGGCCTTTCGGGCAAACGCGGCCGAACGCGTCGACGGTGAACTGGTGGGCGTCGGCGCAGCAGCCGGCGAACGCCGAGATCGTGCCGCTATGTACTGGCGCTGGCTGCACGGCTGATTTCAGTGCCTTTGCCTCCGGGCAGACGCACGCGATCATCGACGTGCTCGGCTACTTCAATCGTCCCGCCAACTACGGCGGAACGCACACGATCACTGGACCGTTTGCGACCGACAGCGGCGGCCTCAACAACACCGCCAGCGCCCAAGCTAGCACGGTCGGGGGCGGCGAAAGCAACATCGCCAGCGCCCTCACCAGCACCGTTGGGGGCGGCCTTGCCAACACCGCCAGCGGCACCACCAGCACCGTCGCGGGGGGCACTTCCAACTTGGCGAGCGGCTGGGCTAGCGCCGTCGCGGGAGGCGGACAGAACACTGCCGGCGCCGACTACAGCGCGGTCGGAGGAGGCCTCATGAACTCCGCGGGTGGTGCGAATAGCGCCATCGCCGGCGGCCAGAACAACTTCACGTCGGGCAACAGCGCCTTCGTCGCGGGAGGTGCGAGCAACACCGCCGATGGCACTGCGAGCTTCGCCGCGGGAACGCTCGCCAAGGCGTATCAGAACGGCGAATTCACTTGGGGTGATCAGACGCAGCAGGTCTTCAATCCCGGTGACTCGATACACAACCAGAACGGCCTGTGGTGGGCCAACCCCACGAACACTTTCAATGCGCGCGCCAGTGGCGGCGTGATGTTCGTCACCGGGGTCGACGGCAGCGGCTATCCCTTGACGGGCATCACTGCGGGGCCCGGAAGCGGCACCTGGGCGTCGCACAGCGACCGCAACATCAAGGAGAACTTCTCGGCGATCGATCCGCAGATGATCCTGAACAAGGTCGCGCGTTTGCCGATCGCGAGCTGGAACTACATCGCCGAAGGCGCGAAGGTGCGCCATCTCGGTCCGGTATCGCAGGACTTCCACGCGGCGTTCGGTCTGGGAGCCAACGAGTATTCCATCGCGGTCGTCGATGCCGACGGTATCGCGCTGGCGGCGATCCAGGGGTTGCACCGACTCCTGCAGGAAAAAGATCGAAAGATTGCGCGGCTTGAAGCAAGAGCTGCCAAAGTTGATACGCTGGAACGCAAGCTGCAAGCGATCGAGGTGAAGCTCGGGATTCGATAGCACACACACGTCGGTCTTGCCGAGTTCGCAGATTCTTCCACAAGGCTCTTAATCGGAGACCACTATGTTTCGTCCGAGGATTTCGACTTTCGTGTTTGTGATTGCCGTCCTATTTACGTGCGAAGCTTCGTCGCAGCACGTCGTCCCCAGCGCGCTGCTGACCATCGATCAGAACCGGGCGACGGTGGTCGAGCGCATCGTCGGCGAGTGGGGCGATCGCCTGGCGAGAACGAACGCGGGCATCTTCCCAACCCAGCTCCGCCAGATCCTCTCCGGCCTGCGCTCGGATCACCTCCTCGCAGCAAGCCTGGCGGGAAGCGTCGAGGGCCTGCGCGATGTCGTCTCCGGTGCGCTGGTGCGTACCGATGCGGCGGTCTCCCCGACGCTGAAGCACGCTAAGTCGCTGGGCGATACCACGGATGATCTGGTGTACACGCCGGTAGTGCCATGCCGCATCGTCGACACTCGCTCGGGCGCGGGCGGGGTATTTACGCCGCAGACACAGCGCGACTGGCTGGCGTACAGTCCGGGCGGTTTCGCTGCCCAAGGCGGCTCCGCCACCAACTGCG
>VBCZ01000205.1 GCA_005889025.1 Betaproteobacteria bacterium | reverse complement strand
GAAACGCACGCGACATCGCGGCTCTCGTGGGTGCTTCCGCTCCAGTGCGAGCGTTTCGAGTCCGTCTGGTGGCAGGCGAGGCAGGCCGTGTTGCGCTGGTCGGCAGACGATACGTTCTTCGACTTGGTTGCGAAGACGACATCCGGATGCGCGCCGGCCGGATCCTTCTGGTGGGCATCGCTTGATCCATGGCAGGACTGGCAGCTTGGCGCTTTCGGATCGGCTTTGGTGCCGTGGCGCGTCTGGTAGATCGAGAGCACGGGTACGCGCCAACTCTCGTTGTGACAAACCGTGCATACCGTATCCCGTGCCAGCGCCTTCTGCGCCATCGTTTCCTGTGGCGCTGGGTTGTCGGCCGCCGCGGCTGAAGTAGCGAGGAAACACCCGACCCAAGCACCCCAAGCGATGATCTTTTTCGCGTTCATCGATTGTCTCTCCCTCTTCAAGCTACGGCTTGACTGCTACTGCCGCTGATACGCGGTTTCCCGGGCCTCGTGGCGACCTATCTTGTACGCGAACCATCCTTCTTCTTGTTGATGCCTGCACTGGAAGCAGTTGCTGCCAGGAATTGCTGCTTTACAAAGCTACTTTCCGCGGGAAAGGAGGGTCTGTCCGCTACCGCACATAAGTATGCCGATGTCCGCGGGAGCGCAATCTAAAAGAGATATCGCACATGGTGTGTTGCCTTCAACCAGATTGCCGCACTGCATCATCCACTTTCCCATAGATACTTTGTTCCCGGTTTCTGTTTGCGGCATTGATGCAGATCAAAGTCTCTGAGGGGCGCGCGAGCCTTGTTGCGGTTCCGCAACATGGCAAACCGTCGCCTTCAGAAAAAGGGCCGGCGTCTGCCGACCCTTTGCTTCCGAGCGGTACCGCTCTCGGGCAACCCGACTGCGCTTACTTCGCAAAGCTGAGTTTCACCGGCGCATTGTGGTATGCGTGGCGTACCTGCGCATTGTCGAACGCCGCAAAACCGAACGCGTACTGGGCGCCTAAGTCGGAGAACTGCACGTCATATTTGCTCCCTGTCACGAGCTTGCGCGTCAGCGCCGCGGTCCACGTGCCGTCCTTGTAACCGATCGCGGCGTCGATGTCGCCACGATCGCCGGTAAACCTGGACACGAGTATGGACGCGACTTCGTCCCCGGCGACGAACTTGCTGTCGTCGAACGGGACTTTGTCTTCCGCTCGAAGATAGTACGTGCCTCCCTTGTTCGCAGCCTTGCCATCCTTGCTCATGAACTCGGGCTTGCCGTTGACCAGCTTGATGTCATCGTAACCGCCGGCGGTCTTCGGATCGCTCTTGCGGCCGGCCTCAGGCGCTTTGTCCTTGTCATAGCGCGTGTGATCGACGTACTGATCATCGGCCTGGCCGATGTAGCCGGTGCGGATCGATTTCATGTGCCAGATATCGCCGATTTCTCCTTCGCTCGCGGTGTATTTGTTGCCGAAAGCCTTGCCGGCTTCGCCGGCGTGGCACAGGGCGAAACAGCCCATACTGTCGAAGTTCTTGATCGAGTTATTGATGTTCCACAAGATGGCGAACTTGTCCTCGTAATACTTGTTGTTGTCGCCACCCTTGTCATCGGGATCGACCAGCTTCTTCCAACTCCCGTCAGGCTGCTTCACATAGGGGCTCCGGCGCACGGACTGCGTCGGATCATCGTACTGCACGAGCATATAGAGCGTATCTGTCGTGTAGACCGCCTTGAGCGTGACCGTCGTCGCCCCGTCCTTGAAGTTCGCGCCGCTGCTTAGCTTGACCGTCAAAGGCGCCGCCTTCGCCCACGCAGCATCGCTGGCAAGCGCCTCAAGCTTCGGCGGCTGCGCAACCTTGATCGCGGTAAGCTGGTTCTGCGCTATTGCGGCATTGCTGAAAGCGAATGCCGTAAGCGCCAGAGGCAGCATCTTGGTAATTGCGGACGAGATCCGTTGCATGATTACTCCTGTTTGAAAGTCGATGAAACCGGTTCCAAGCAATATTGTGTGAAATGGCGGCGATGGTGAGCCACGAATCCATTTTGCGCGCCGGAGCGTCCCGCGCATTTGAGGCAAATCAATCTTGATGATCACGATAGCCTCGTCGAGCAACGGGGACGACGGTCAAGCTTGGTATCCCTTCTTCACCGAGTAGATATGGTGCACCCACCTTGAGAGGATCGGTCGCTTCGCTCTGGCAGCGGCCCGGCTACTTCGCGAGCTTCAGCCTGATCGCTCCGGGGTGGAATGCATGCCTGAGCCGCGCGGTGGAATCAAGAATCACGTGTAGCGAACATAACGAGGCTCGTACATCTGCGCGTTGATGAAGGCGAGCAAGTCCGTCGGTTTCGGCACGGTCGCGAGCCCTTGTTCGTAGGCTACGCCGGCAACCGCAGCAGCGATGCGCGCCGAAACATCGCGGATCGTCGCGAGCGGCGGGTAGAGGCTTCCCTGGTCAAGGGCGGCCTGCGTAACCTGGGCAGCGAGCGCATCCGCCGCGGCGAGGAACATCTCGTCGGTGACGCGCTTCGCGCCGCAGGCGATGAC
>VBCZ01000022.1:6516-10749 GCA_005889025.1 Betaproteobacteria bacterium | reverse complement strand
AGGCGAATTCATCTCGTTTCTCGGACCCAGCGGCTGCGGAAAGACCACGCTTCTCCGCATTATCGCGGGTCTTACGGTGCCCACTTCGGGCGAAGTGCGCATAGCGGGAAGGGATGTCGGGCGCGATCCACCCTATCGGCGCAACATCGGCCTAGTGTTCCAGAGCTATGCGCTCTTCCCGCACAAGAGCGTCGCCGCAAATGTCAATTTCGGGCTTCGCCATCGTACCTCACTCAATCCGCGCGAACGCAGCGTTGCCATCGACGAGGCACTCTCGCTCGTACGCCTTCAGCAATATCGGGATCGCAAGCCGAGCGAACTGAGCGGCGGACAGCAACAGCGGGTCGCGCTTGCGCGCGCCGTCGTAACGCGCCCCGAAGTCTTGCTTCTCGACGAGCCACTGAGCAACCTCGACGCGAAACTGCGTGAGGAGATGCGCATCGAACTCAAGGAGCTGCATCGCACTTTGGGGATGACGTTCATCTATGTCACGCATGATCGCGTCGAGGCACTCTCCATGTCGGATCGCATCGTCGTCATGCGCGATGGGCGCGTGGATCAGATCGGATCGCCAGCACAGGTCTTCGTAGAGCCGGCGTCGATCGAGGTCGCTCGTTTCATGGGCTATGGGAATCTGTTGCCCGGCGAAGTGGACGGAACCGATGACGGCACGCTACAGGTACGCATCGAAGGAGTTGGCACTGTCACTGCCGACGCACCCCAAGGGGTGCGCGACGCGCGCAGCGTGTGGCTTTTGATCCGCAACAACGCCATCACGCTTCGTCCAGCGGCGGCCGCAACAGCGGGTCCGCAAGGTGTACTTCACGGACGAATACGTTCGATTTTGTATCATGGACTTCACATCGAGGCGCATGTGGAACTTGGCAAGGGAACGTTATTACGGGTGGAACTGACCGCCCATCAGAATCGACACCTGCGGCAGGGTGATGAGGTCGATGTGGACGTCCTGCGCGCAGGAACCTGGCTTCTTCAACGTGATGAGGAGTGAAACTCGATGATTTCGTTTGACTATGTCGGCCGCACGGGACGTGTTCAGGGGAGAGCGAAGGCTGAAGCCGTCGATTGCGCTATCGTCATGCGGCCGGCCAACATTCGTTATTTGACCGGCTACTGGGGGTATGCCACGCGCGCCGAATACTTCGAGCCGCGTCGGCTGATCGCGCTGATCGTGCCCAGGAGCGGTCGTCCGCTTCTCGTCGCACCGAAGATCGAATTCGAATACGCCCGACAGGCAACAAAGGGCCTTCCAATCGAACTCCGCCGGCATGTCGAGTGGAAGGAGGAGGGCGAAACCGAAGACTCCTGGGGAATCGCGCGCGGCTATTTGAAGGAGCTTGGGATCACGTCCGGGAAGATCGCGTTCGAGCGTCAACACCTCACATTGCGAGCGACTGCCGCGCTGGAACAAGCGTTTGACAAATTCGCTTTCGCCGATGCGGCAGGGTGGGTCGAGGACATGCGAGCGGTGAAGGATGAGCTAGAAATAGGCCTGATGCGCCGTTGTGGGACGTTGGCGGTCGAGATGTACGAGCTGCAGGCGAACGCGCTGAAGGAAAGGCGGTGGCGCGAATACGAGTTGGCGCTGCATGGGCTGCACCATGTCGCGCATAGATGCGCGGCCGAGCTCGAGGGCACCGACGTCAATTCGCCGATTGGTGATGGAGTTCAGCTGATCACGTCCGGTCCTCGGCTCGCCCGTGCGCATGGTTCGGCCTCGGGTCGCGAGATCCAGCCAAACGACGTCGTGATGTTCGATTTCTGCCGGGTGCCCTATCTGTTGGGCTACCGCATGGCGATGGGGCGTGTTGTATCGCTTCGCAAACTCAGCAGCGAAGAAAGGGATATCGAGGCGGCTATCGAGAAGTCCTACACCACCGCGGTTGCGATGTGCCGACCCGGCGCGAGCTGTTCGGACATCGACTCGACTGCGCGCGGCATTCTCGTCGACGCGAAGCTCGCGCCCTACATCGTGCATCGCAATGGACGCGGCGTCGGTATCGAGGCGGTCGAGGCCCCAGAAATCAAGGAAGGAAGCGCTGATCGGTTGAAAGCTGGGATGATCATTAGTATCGAACCGAGCATTTATCGCGAGGGCTTCGCCGCACGCATCGAGAACACGCTTTTGATCACGGCTGATGGAGCGCAACTGCTGACTCCGGCGGCTGCGGGTATCCGCGTATTGGCGAAGTGACGACCGGCGGAGTTGCAAAGAGCCGAATCGAGTCCGAACCTGACCATCAGAGTTGACCTACGATGTCCGTCGCGATCGCGCCCCGACCTCTTGCGCTGGCCACGCGGTTTACGACGTGGGCGCGGTTGCATCGCGTCGGAGTGCTGCTGCTGATCGCGCCGGTACTTTCTTTCCTGCTTCTTATGTTGATGCTGCCGCTCGCCTCGATGGTGGAGCTGAGCTTGTTCAAACGGGGGCCCGCGGGAACTATCGTCCGCGAGCTCTCGCTGATCAACTATGTCACCTTCCTTCAGGAGCCGGTTTATCTGAAGGTCCTGATTAACTCGGGCATCATCGGAGTTTTGGTGTGCATCATTACCGTCGGGCTGGCCTATATCCCGGCCGCAGCGCTCGGTCTCACACGCTCGCGTTTCAAGAACATTCTGTTTCTTCTGATCCTGGTGCCGTTCTGGACGAGCTTCATCGTTCGGACGTATGCGTGGATTGTTCTGCTTGGCACCAATGGCGTGGTCAACGGGGCACTTCGCGCAGCCGGTTTGATCGATACGCCGCTGTCGCTCCTCTATTCGAGGGAAACGGTCGTGCTCGGCCTGGTTCACGCCATGCTCCCCTTCGCGGTCGTGCCGATCTATGCGTCAATCGAGCGTATCGACGAAGCGATACTCGAGGCAGCGGCGACACTGGGCGCGCGGCCCTGGAGCATTTTCACCGAAATCATCATTCCGATCAGCCTGCCCGGAGTGATCGCGGCCGGGATCCTCGTCTTCATCGAAGCCATGGGTGCATTCATTACGCCGCAGCTCCTGGGGAGCGCGAACGACATGATGATTGCCCAGCTCGTTCAGGAGCGCTTCCTCGCGTCGTTCGATTGGCCTTTCGGAAGCGCGGTCGCCGTCATCTATCTCGTCTTCACCGGCGTTGCGTTCGGGGCCTTGATCGCGGTCCGCAAGCTCGTCGAGCGGCACGTGCGATGAGCGTCTTTCAATTCAACCCGGGGACTCGTACCGTGGTGTACGGCATTACCGGTCTTGTTTATCTTTTCCTTTTCGCGCCCATCCTTTTCGTGATTTACGGCTCGTTTGATCCAAACGAGATCATGAGTTTCCCCTATAAAGGATTCTCGTTGCGCTGGTACCGGCATCGTCGCCGTGTCGGCGAGTGTGGTGGCGACCTGCGTCGGAGGGCTCGCTGCGTTCGCGACAGCCCGGCTCTTTTTCCGGGGCAAGGGCCTGCTGCAGGCCGCGGTCGCTGCACCGATGGTGATCTCGAAGGTCATTCTCGGAGTCTCGCTGCTCGTTCTGATCGTCAAGTTCGGAGTTCCGCGCGGCTTTACGAGCCTGATCGCATTGCACGCGCTGCTTTGCCTGCCCTTCGGGTATCTCGTGGTATGGGCGCGCCTGGTGACTGCGGGCCGTGATTACGAAGAGGCGGCTCTCACCCTTGGCGCAAACGATCTCGAAACGGCGTTCGAAATCACCATTCCGCTGCTCGGCGCGGCACTGACAGGCTCATTTCTGTTGTGCGTCACGGTATCGTTCGATGAATTTTCAGCGACGCAATTTCTGGTGATACCGCAGACGCAGACCATGCCGATCCAGATCTACTCGATGATCCAGACGGGTGTGACGCCTACCGTCAACGTGTTCGCAACCGTGCTGACAATTGTCACGATCGCAATACCGCTGATCGCACAGCTCGCTTTCGGTGCGCTGCATCGCGCGTACCTGCGCCGTTAGCACAGCGCACCGCTGGTTCAATCCCACGAGCCATTGCAGGAGAGATATCCCTGATGAACATCGTCGAAGTCACCGCGACCAATCTCACGATTCCCTATGAGACACCTTATCGACCCGCCTGGCAACCGGGCATCGAGCGCAACAGTCGTGATTTCACGCTGGTGAGGATCGAGACCGACGATGGGATCGTGGGTTATGGAGGCTCCGACGGTCATCAAGCCGGAAACGTTCGAAGCAACGTGGCCCCATACATGGTTGGCAAGCCGGCATGGCTGACGGAAGAGC
>VBCZ01000022.1:5924-6481 GCA_005889025.1 Betaproteobacteria bacterium | reverse complement strand
GGGGATGCCGCTATATAAGCTATGGGGCGCAGCACACGAAAAAGTGAAGGCTTACGCGAGCACGTCCGAGCTTGGCACGCCCCGTGATCGGGCGGAGCTCGCACGTCGTTATCGCTCGGAGGGATTTCTGGCGATGAAGCTGCGCTTTCATTGCGATCGCATCGAGGATGATCTCGCCTTGCTCGATGCGGCGATGGAGGCCGCTCCCGATGCGATCTTCATGGTCGATGCGAATCAGGCGACGTTCCTGCCGACGGCACGGCCCTCGCCGAGGTGGGATTACCGGCGCGCTCTGGCGACCGCGCGTGAATTGGAAAACCGCGGCGTCCTATGGCTCGAAGAGCCGCTCTCGAAGTTCGATTTCGAGAATCTCGCGCGGCTTCGCGACGAGACGCAGATCTACATCGCGGGTGGCGAGAGCAACCGCGAACTGCACGAATTCCGCTGGCTGATCGAGCAGGGCGTCTACGACATCATTCAACCCGACTGTTGCCTCTCCGAGGGGATCTCGCAGTTGAGGAAGATCGCCGCACTGGCGGAGGCACATAAGCGGCACT
>VBCZ01000022.1:0-5874 GCA_005889025.1 Betaproteobacteria bacterium | reverse complement strand
TGGATGGAGATGATGTACGAGCCCCCCACGCGCACCATTGACATATATCAGAGACTGGGTGGAATCATCAAGAACAAAATCTGGATCGATGCGGAGGGCTATGTGGCGCCGCCCGATGGGCCGGGACTTGGCATCACGATCGATGAAGAGATGATTCCGCGTTACGCGGTCTGACATTCCCGGCAGCCCAAACGAAGCGGCTGCAGGATCCATGACCGGTGCACGGATCGACGCGGAGTAGCTGAGGTGATGAAGTCTGCTCCTTATTGGTGGGAAGACGCTCCACTGGCCGCTTTACCCGCCATTGAGCTTCCTACGCGCGCGGACACCGTCATCATCGGCGCGGGCTACACAGGCTTGTCTGCGGCGTTGACGCTCCTGCGCGCAGGACGCTCCGTGATCGTCATCGAGGCGGCCCTGGCCGCGGAGGGGGCCAGCTCGCGCAACGGCGGGATGTGCGGCGACCTCCTGAAGCCGAGCTTTACTCAGTTATCGGCGCGTTATGGCAAGCAGAGCGCGGTCGCGCTTTACTCCGAAGTACGCGATGCGCTGGTTTTCCTGCAGGAAGTCATTGCCGACAACAAGATCGAATGCGACTTTGCAAGAGTCGGCCGGCTTACGGGCGCCTTGTCGCAGCAGCAGCTCAAAGGTCTCGAAAGCGAGGCCGAGATTCTGCGCAAGGAGATCGGCACCGAATATCAAATCGTGAGCGGCCCGGCCATCCACGACGAGATTGGTTCTGATCTATACGTGGGCGCGCGGATCCTCCCGCACCACGGCGGGTTGCACCCTGCCAAATATGCCGCCGCCCTCGCGAGGCTCGTTCGTGAGTGTGGGGGACAGATTCACGAGCACACGCGATTGCTGCGCTACGAGCGCACCGGGCAGGAGTTCGTCTTGACGACTTCACGCGGGAAGCTTCGCGCGCGCGACCTGATCGTCGCCACGAACGGTTACACCACCTCGGCAACGTCATGGCTGCGTCGCAGGATCGTTCCGGTGACGAGCTATATGATCGCTACCGAAGAGATACCTGCCGCCACCATGAGGCAGCTCTTTCCTACAGGCCGCATGGTCACCGATACCAATCGGCTGCTCTGTTATTACCGGCCTTCACCGGATAACAAACGCATCCTGTTCGGCGGCCGGCCCGCTTACACCGAGATCAAGCCGGAGCAAAGCGCGGAACGCTTGATGCAGTATCTCCGCCGCATCTTCCCGGTGTTATACGGCACTTCCGTCACGCATTCGTGGTTCGGCTACATCGGCTATACCTTCGATCATTTGCCGCATCTCGGAAAGCTGGACGGCGCTCATTACGCAGCTGGCTATTGTGGATCCGGTGTGGTCATGGCGACGTGGCTGGGCCGAAAAGTGGCCTACCGTCTGCTCGGGAATCCGGAAGGCCAATCAGCTTTTGCAGGCATCCGGCATCCGACGCACATTCTTTACTATGGGCGGCCGTGGTTTCTGCCTCTGGTTCAGGCCTGGTATCAATTGCAGGATACCTCCGCTCGCCGCTAGTTCCATTGAAGAACGCCGAGTGCATAGGCGCCCGCCTCAAGGATCAGGTTCTTACTTCTAGGCCCCGCGGGAAGTGGGTGAGACACTCGACTCCCGTGCGAGTGACGCGCACGGTCTCGGACATTTCCATGCCCCAATCGTCCATCCACATGCCAAGCATCACATGAATCGTCGTGTCCGCCTCCAAGATGGTCGTTTCTCCAGCTCGCAAGCTGATCGTATGCTCTCCCCAATCAGGAGGGTAGCCGAGCCCAATTGCGTAACCGATACGCGATTCCTTTTTGAGACCATTTCGATCCAGAACCCGTCTCCAAGCAGCCTCGACATCACCAGCGGCAATTCCGGATTTGATCGTCGCAAGGGCAGCCTCCAGCCCTTCCTCGACGATTTTCGTCGTGTTGACGAGCTTCTTAGGCGGCTTGCCCCACTGCAACGTACGGGCAATGGCGGCATGATAGCGGTGACACGAGGCGCCAAGCTCCAGACATGTCGTTTGATCGCTCTTGAACCGCTCATTCGTCCAGACCGGATGCGGAGCAGCGGCCGCGCGACCACTCATGAGCAACGGAACCAGTGCCGTCGGGCTTCCTGCGAATTCTGCGCTGCCGCCGATCTGAGTCGCCATGATCGCCGCCATCGCATCGCATTGGCGCACGCCAGGAGCAATCGTATCGATGGCGACTTGCATGACGCGCTCGGCCAAGCGAGCCGCACTTCGCATATAGGCAAGCTCGGTTTCGCTCTTGACCGAGCGAATCCAGTTCACCAGAAGGTCCGCATCGACAAACATGCTGTTTGGCAGACCCGCACGCAGGCGATCAAGCGCTTTCGGTGAAAGGTAATACGTGTCGGTTTCAATGCCGATCCGTCTCTTGTCCCATCCGCGATTCAGCAAGTAGCCGGCGATCCAGTCCATCGGGTGGCTATCGCGTGTCTGGATGTAGATCTCGGGATAGCCCACGACGTTACCGGCCGGCAGCCAAGAGGTGAGGGGAGCTTGCGCCGTATCCATTTGTCGACCGATCCACAGCGGCCGATCCGACGGATCGCGTGGAACGGCGACCACTTGAGGGACATAGAACGACCAGCTGTCATAGCCGGTCAGATAGTTCATGTTAGCGGGATCGGCGACAAGAAGAAGTTCGATCCCTTTCTCGTCCATGTGCCCGCGCACCTTAGCAAGTCGCGAGCGATATTCGTCAATAGTAAAGGGCAGGGACATGCCGGCTACCTATGTTGGATTGCGTGGACGCATTGCCTGTCAATTCAAACTTCTTTCGAGCTGAAAGCCGCCTGATGCACGCATATCGGATCGCCGATATCGCAGCGTGTCCTGCCACGAGGTTCTGCCTCTTAAGCGTCGCCGCCGATGAGACTAAGGAAATCCCCGATGTCGGCGATGCCGCCGTGAAGTCGGCCGAGCAGGATCCCGTCGGCAGACGCGTAGACCGGGTGCGGATCTGTCTCGAGGTCATCGATGTCGTAAATTCTTGCGAGAAGGTCGCCACGGCGAACCGGCTCTCCCAGATCGCTCACGTACTCGATGAGCCCTGCGCGCTCGCAGACGATATACGCGTCGGCTTGGCTTGTCATGAGCCGGGTCGGCTGAGCCGGAGCGATCAGTTCCGCATCGAGCACGCCGACATGGACCAGAAAGTTATGCACGCCCCTGCGGGCAATTTGTAGCGTCTGTGGCGTCGTCGATCCGCCGCCCCCAAGCTCCGTGGAAAGAAATAGCTTGCCGCGGCTTTCGACAGCGCTGTCGAGCATGCCTTCGGAGTCCAGTTCCTCGAGAACGAGGCCAATCGGCGCGCCGAAGGCAAGAAGCGCCTGCTTCGCACGCTGAGTTTGCGCAGCGTCGGGAAGTTTGTGTGAGACGGCAAGCGGATGAAACATCATGGTACGCCCGCCGGCATGCACATCGAGCACCGCGTCGGCCCGGGACACGAATTCTTGCTCGACAAAGTGCGCAATTTGCTCAGTGATAGTGCCATCTCGCCTTCCGCGAAATGCGCGATTCATATTCCCGTTGTCGATTGGGGACAGCCGCTTGCCGGCTTTGAGCGCCGGGTAGTTCAAGGCCGGAATGCAGAAGACAATGCCACGCACACGGTCCAGCTCTACGTTTCGTGCGAATTCGCTGAGGATGATCGGCCCCTCGAACTCGTCACCATGATTGCCGCCAGTGAGAAGAACGGTTGGACCCGATCCATTCGCAATGATGGCTACGGGAATGCGAATCGAGCCCCAGGCCGAATCGTTCCGGGACCACGGCAGGACGATGTGGCCAAATCGCTTGCCGTTTCCGTCGATCGGAAGCGTAAGGTTGGCACGGCTCTTCCTTGTGGACGACATTGGCAGCCCCTTTCGGCCACGGTACGATTCCAAGCATAAGCCGTGTGGTCCCCAATAGTCCGGAGCGGAGCTTCGTGCAACGGTCATGCCCTCGTAGAGGTTGCGATCAAACGATGGGGAATTAAACGAGAGAAATTGGCGGCGAACGGGCGGAAATGGCGTGAAATCGGCGAATCTGTTCCCCAGTCCAAACCCGGAAACCCAAGCTGGACGGGCCTTTCCGGGTAGTTGTCGGACGGACTGTTAATCCGCAGGTCCCAGGTTCGAGCCCTGGTCGGGGAGCCAATATCCAATGGGTTAGGCTCGTTCGAGCTCCCGATTTCGGTAATATTCCCGGTAATATTTTTTCCCGGTCTTGCGGTAAGTCAGCATCAATCGAGAACATAGAACAGAGAGCGGCGGACTAATGATCCTAGGTTGCGCGCACCCTTACGGAGCTGACGCGCGGTGCAAGCGCTTGGGAGCAGCAGAAGCGCAAGCGCCATCTCGACGGATAGTCATTTGGCGGATGCCGAATGAGCGACTACGTTCGCGAATTCGTCATATCCCGGCTGGCAACCGGATATCTTGCCTCTATCGTTTCGATCTCGCGTTCGACGTTGTTCGCATCTTGCGAATGGCTTATCGACTGTCGTTCGCACGACCTCCCGAATGAACGGACCTTCGCCCCCACCACTCGGGTTTCGGCGCGATCCTTGGCGCACTGTTGGTTCGTGGCAACCGTCCCGACTCGAGCTCGAGAAATAGATCGCGCACGAATTGAACAAATGCGCGGACGCGCTCGTTGCGACGCTGCAGCTTACGATAGATGACGTGAATCGGAGGTGCCTCGCACCCTTCCCAGTCAAGCAAGGCGGGCACCAATTCCCCGCGCTCGAGGTGATGTTGCACGGTGAGGTCAACCGCACGCACGACGCCTGCGCCATTCAATGCAGCAGTGATGAGCCAGCCTTGCTCGTCGCATACGGCCTTGGGCCTGAGTTGGACGGCGGAGCGCTCTTCGCCTCTAGCGAACGTCCACTTATCAAGCACGGTCGCCTCGGGTATCCGGTAAACGAGGCAGTCGTGCGTCGTGAGGTCCGCCGGCACTTGGGGCGCCCCAGCCCTGGCCCAATAGGCCGGCGCAGCACAAATCAGAAATCGGGTTTGAGCAAGACGGCTTGCAATGAGATCGTCTTTCCCAAGCCAGGCAAGGGCCAAGAGCACGTCGAGTCCTTGCGCGGCGAGATCGCTGTCGCGATATGCGCGCCGGAGGTGAATAATGATTTCCGGGAAGCGTCCACGGAACCTGTGCAGCGCAGGCGCAATGCAATAGGTCGCTAGATTCGGAGGCATGCCGACGACCAGTGTGCCACGAGGCGATTGCGCCGGGACGGTCAAGGCCGCTTCGGCGCTCTCGAGATCATCGAGAATCTTCCGGCAACGAGCTAGATAATTTTCGCCGTCTCGCGTCAGGAGAATGCCGCGGCGGGTTCGCGTGAACAAAGGAATTCGCAGTCGCGACTCCAATGCAGCGAGGAGCTTCGACACCGCGGGTGGGGACACGCCAAGTGCGTCTGCCGCAGCCGAGATGCTGCCAAGTTCTGCGGCACTGACGAAGTACTCGATGCCACGCAGTCGATCCATGTCGGGCCTCCAGGATACTTAACTAATAGTTAAGACTAGCTTTCCGGCCGGCCCGTTTCAAGTCCGGCACCCGCCGACTTAAACTAAGCTCCGACGGCAGCTGGCACTGTGTGACGCAACGCTGAGGCGAGACATCGAATGCCGGAGGCCCAGCGTCGAACTGTCAAGCACACTACCGCAACCTGCGGAGGCCATTTCGATGCGTTCGTTCGGACTTCAGATTGGTCTGCTAATTCTCGCCCTGATATCTGGATCCGGTGCGGGCCAATCGGTGATCTTGCCAAGCTGGCCAGCCCGGACGCTTAGTTTGATCACTCCCGCCCCTCCGGGCGGCGCCGTCGATCTAACCGCGCGCGTCGCCGGCGACAA
>VBCZ01000206.1 GCA_005889025.1 Betaproteobacteria bacterium | reverse complement strand
CGGGATCCGACGCGACCTTGTTGACGACATCCCTCGATTGCGGGAATCCGATCATTCCTTCGCCGAACTCCGCCCCTTCCATTGCATTGCGCTGAAACGACAATGCGAGCGGCGTTCCGCGTTCCACGCCATACGCATGCACCGCGCGCTCCGCCCATGCGCCGCCGAGCCCGAGCTCGCCCCATCGCGACGTCTCGCCGGTGTAGAGGCGTCGGAGCTGATCGACGCTAACCGACGCGAGCGGATTGTCGCGATGAACGAAAACGGCGAGCGGCCCGGACAACGCGCGGGGATCGAGCGAGGCGTGCGCGACGCGAAACTCCAGCGGATCGGCGCCGACCATTGCGCGGTAGTCGGCAAGTTGCGCGGGAGTGAACTCGGCGCCCATCGGCGCGAATGCGGATTCCCCTCGCGCTAGCGCGGCGGGCGCGAATCGCGTTCCCGGGAGGTCGAGCCTGATGCGAATGTCGGGATGCGCCGCGATGAACAGCGGCACCAGCGCTTCCAGGATGTCGCGCATGTCGTCGTAACCGACGACGACGATCGCACCATTGGCGTCGACGTAGCTGGCGGATGCCGGGATTTCGACGTCCCGCGGCTGGTAGTGTGGAAGCGCCGGGTCCACGCTCGCGGCGCGGGGCCCGGCGGCCAGCAGAAGCAGCAGCGCGGCGAGCGCGACGCGCACGGCCTCCAACGTCACCCGTCGCGCTTTCGGTGCAGGTTACTTGGCTGGGTCGAACAGCGCCTTGTAGCTCGGAATCTTCTTCGCAAGCTCATCGCGCAGCACAGTTGACTTGGCGAGGTATTCCTTCTCCGTCGCGCTGGCGCTGGGATTCTTCGGATTCTTGAACGCGTAGACGACAAGGCCGACGTTTTCTCCCGATTTGTCGCGCATCGGCATCAACACGACAAATTTCTTGTCGGTGTCATTGGTTCGGTGCCAGCGCGGGTCGAGAATGGTAATGCCCTTCTTGGTCACGTCGATATCGTCTGGATCGTCTGGATTGCCGATGCGCTCCGGGAACGAGCCGGCGAACATCGTGTAGACGTTTTCCTGTCCAGGGGGAACGCCGTGCAAGGTGACGCTGAGCAATTCAGGGTGCCTCGCCATGGTCTCGTCCGAGAGCTTCTGCGCGTAGATCTTTTGCGCGGGCGGCGTCCAATTCTTCTTCGGCGCATCGGCGGCCCAGAGCGCCGTGTTACCGAGAATGAAGCAGGCGCCGAGGGCGGCGATGGAAACGAGTCTCGCGAGTCTTTTCATGAATTCCTCCAGGGGCTATCGGGGTTTGCAGGCAGAAGCACGTTCATCTTAGTTTTCCCACCTTGAATCGAAATGAATTTGCGCTGAATTCGGGTTCAGGCGGTTTCGAGCGCCTGGCTCCCCGGGTGCTGGAATCCAGCCCACGGCAAACGCGTAGCACATGGAAGCGTTTTGCATCAGCCCGCTAGAGATCGAGGACCAGCATCGCGCTCTTCGCGCGCGAGCAGCATGGCGTGAACTGATCGTTCCGCGCGCGTTCGGCGTCGCTCTGGTAGATGTCGTGGTGCTCGGGCTCGCCGTCGATGACCCGAGTAAGGCAAGTTCCGCACACACCCTGCTGGCAGGAAGTCGGTATGTCGATGCCCTGCTGCGCCAGCGTCGCCACGACGGTCTGGTCCTTGGCGACGCGAAAGACCTTTCCCGTGCTGGCGATCTTGACGTCGAATTCGGTATCGCTGGCCAGCGAGCGGACATCCGACGAGAAATACTCCTTGTGCACCCGGTGTTCGGGCCAGTCCTTCTCGCTGGCCGTGGCGATCACCAGGTCCATGAATCCCTTCGGGCCGCACACGTATAGATGCGTGTCGGCCTTCGGATTTTCCAGCAGCGCGCCAATGTCGAGCTTCTGCTCCGGCGGACCGTCGTCGAAATGAAACGACACGCGGTCCGCGAAGGACGATTGCCGGATGCGCTGTAGAAACGCGGTTCGCTCGGGCGATCGCGCGCAGTAGTGCATTGCGAAGTCGGAGCCGATGTTGGCCAGGCGTTCGGCCATGCACAGGATCGGCGTAACGCCGATACCGCCGGCCACAAGCAGCGACTGCTTCGCGGCATGCGCGAGCGGGAAGTGGTTCCTGGGCTCGCCGATTACGATGACGTCGCCCTCCTGCAGGTCCTCGTGCATCGCGCGCGATCCGCCACGCGAATTCGGAACGCGCAGCACGCCGATCAGGTAGCGATGCGTCTCGCGCGGATCGTTGCACAGCGAATACTGGCGCACGAGACCGTCCCGGACGTGCACATCGATGTGCGAACCGGCACCAAAATTCGGCAACGCGTTGCCCAGCGGTTCGGCAAGCTCGAAGGTGCAGATATCGATCGCCTCGACCGACTTCCTGACAACTTGCACACTATAGCGTGCACCTCCAGTGGACGGTCGGAACTTGCGGCGCAAATAGCTGCTCGCCCCGGTGGTGTGCCAGGACAGGGTCCAGAAGTAGACCTTGTGCCCGAGGCTGCTTTGCGCGTACGGCGTGAATCGCAGCACCTTGTCCGTGTACGCATCGAGGAATAGCATGGTGCGGGCGTTCGCGTGCGGCGCGTCGCGAGCGATGGTGAAGATCTCGACCGGGTCCTGCGCCTTCGACGGAAAGTGGATCAGCGTTTCTCGCGGATTCGGCACCAACGACAGCACATGCTGCCAGTAGGTTTCCATCGGCAGATGCTCAACGCCCGGAACTGGCTCCGACTTGGGCTTCTTGTCCAGCGGCAGCGAGCCGGTGATCAGGTAGATCCCATTCTTGTACCAGTCGAACGCCTGCGGCAGTCCGGTCAGCGCACTGGAAAGCACGATAAGGCTCGCGTAGAGCCCGATGATCTTGTGTCGATTCAGGCTGCGCTCGCGCCCGCTCAGGCGCGGATTCAGCTTCGCCACTGACTTGAACGTTTGCAGCCTGCGTGGCCACCACATATAGAGGCCGCCGGCAATGAGGACGATCGCGAAGAGCAGCGCGGTCGTACCGGTGATGATATTTCCACCGTCGACGAAGCGGAAGCGATGCAACTGCTCGACGACCGCCAGGAAACCTGCGTAGCGGGCGCGCTGGCCGAGTACGCTACCGGTGCAGGGATTTAGGAAGACGTCGTCCTGGAATTCCGGATCGCTCAGGCGAACCTGCGTGGCCGGAATGCGAGCCGCGCCATCCTCCCCCGCGGCGACTCGGATGTAATCGAACTCGCCCACCGGATGCGCGGCGCGAGCGTTGCTGGCGAGCGTATCGAGCGGCACGCGCTGGCTGCACGCGGGGACGGTGAGCAGATCGCGGTTGACGACCGGTTCGAGATGAGGGCGATAGGCGATCAGTGCACCGGTGAGCGCCATGAACACGAGCACAATGCCCACCGTAAGCCCGGTCCAGCGGTGAAACTGCAGGACCAGCGTGCGAAAGACGGGCCTGCTCGCCATGCGGATCGTGGACCGAGCTGAATTTGCCTTCACGGGCGCCGCTGTGTTCACCGGACGGGCGGTTTGCCGACCGAAGGTTCCGCTACTTTGCATTGCCGCTCCCCAGCGCTGCGTCGACAAAGCGGTTGGTGTAGGTTTGCTCGACCTTTACCGGTTTGTACTTCGGATTGAACTCGGCCAGCACGCGCCACTCCTTTTCTGCGCCGTCGGCAGGCATTCTTCCGTCGGTGGCGAACATCGGAATCTCCTCCTTGAGCACTTTCAGGTACGCAGCGCGATCCTTGCCGCTGATCTCGACGGGAATCACTGCCGCGATCTCCTCCGCCGTGTGCGAGTTGATCCATTTCAGCGTGCGCACGAACGCCGTTGCCAGGTGCTGGGCAATTTCTGGATGCGAGGCCACGCGCTCGCTGGTCATGTAGACGGTTGCCGAGGGAAACAGCACACCAAGGTGCTTCTTCGTGCCTTCGACCGTAGTCAGGTCCGCGAAGACCGTGGCCACGCCTTGCGCTTCGTAGTAATCGCCGTCGGGCGTCGGCGCGATGACAAAGTCGGCGCTGCCGGCCCGCAGTGTCGCGACGATCTTGTCCTTGCTTTCGTTGGCGATGCGGGTGTAATCGGCGATACGATTGCCGCCCGCGAGAAGCAGATAATTCGCGAGCGTCGTCTTGGATGAGCCGGCGCCTCCGGCGATGATCCGGCTTCCCTTGAGGTCGGAGAGCGTCTTGAACTTGTCCTTCACCTGGTTGGCGACCAGCACCTTGGCTCCCGGCGTCACACCCAGCGTGACGATCGCTTCGAAGTTCCGGCCTTCCGACTGGTTGACGATGTTATGGTGGTAATAGGCCATGACCGCATCGACCCGGCCGTCCACGAGCATGTCGGCGGTGGACACGTCGTCGCGGATGTTCATCACCGTAACCACAACGCCATCGCCCTTGAGATAGCCCATGCGCTCGGCGACCACGACAGGAAAGTTGCGGATGGCCTTGATCTCGTCGACGAGCAGGATGATGCGATTCGGCGCGGCGGCCGGTTCCATCGGCTGGGATTGCGCGAGCACATCACTGCCCGAGAGGAGCAAAGACAGCGCTGCAACCAACATGAGATGTCTCATCGAATGACCTATGCGCAGCGGGTTGGTAACGGTGGACCCTGACGATGGTATGGCGCGACTCTGAAGTCAGGCTGACGCCTGCCTGAACGTGCGTTCAGGTTCCGGGCAATGGCCAGCAACGCGCCGAACGGAGTGTTAAAACTCGGCCCGATAGACGCCGGCAGCCCTGCAACAACGTCGCGATATCACGGTGAGGCTTTCCTCAACGCGCGGCGATCGAATCGGCGATCACCGGCACTTTCTCGACGCGAACATTTTTCTTGCTGTCGCTGATCGCCCTCCATTTCGGGTTTTCCTTGAGCCGTGCGCGCACTTTCGCAACCGCCGCGTCACGCGCTCCCAGCGCCTGGTCGCTCTTGTATTCGAGCACCAGCAACGATTGCCATGGCCTGCCGGCGGGATACCTGGCAAGGTAAACGCCATAGCTTGCGAGCACGCCCTCCTCCATCCAGCCGTCGGTCTGCGGCAGAACATAGCCGTCGAGATAGGCGATGTACTCGTCGACAGGCACGACATACTCGTACGGAATGACCAGGAAGACCGAGCTGTTCCCGGTTTGGGCGGTGCCGTTCTGTCGCCTCAGGTCCGCGGGCACGGTATCGATCGAGGTCGCGAGCGACAGCGCTTTCTGAGAAAGCCCCGCGGGCGCCTCCAGCTCGATCCTTTTCCAGCGCTCGATATCCGATTCCTTGGCGAAGGTCACCAGCGCCATGGCGTCCCAGTTGACGGAATCCACATAACGGTTGAACAGGATCCGATAGCCTTGCAGCACGCCGTCGTCCTT
>VBCZ01000021.1:30286-36564 GCA_005889025.1 Betaproteobacteria bacterium | reverse complement strand
AATCGACAAGGTTCTGCATGCGAAGGAAGCCGATCTGCTCGCCGTTTGACTTGGCCCAAACCTTCTCGCGCAACGTGTTCGCCGGCGCACACTCCGCGCGTTCGTGGCGTTTTGAAAAAACCGACTGACCCAATCCGATGTCGTTCATGAGCTCGACGCGTGGCGTTCCCGAAGTGCGCGATGTGCCGCGGCACGTCGCCATCATCATGGACGGCAACGGCCGCTGGGCCAAACAGCGCCTTCTGCCCCGGGTGGCAGGACATCGCAAGGGTGTCGAAGCATTGCGCGCGACGGTGCGCTCGTGTGTGGAACGAGGCGTCGAGTTTCTGACGCTCTTCGCGTTTTCCAGCGAAAACTGGCGCCGTCCGGCGGAAGAGGTTTCGATCCTGATGCAACTGTTCATTCGCGCGCTCGAGCAGGAAGTCGCCAAGCTCCATGAAAACGACATCCGATTCAAGGTGGTCGGCGAAATCTCCCGCTTCGAGCCCAGAATACGCGAGCTCATCGCGGCCGGCGAAGCGCTCACCGCGTCCAACGAAAGGCTCACGCTGACTGTCGCCGCCAATTACGGCGGTCGGTGGGACATCGCGCAAGCCGCCAATCGCCTTCTCAGCGCGCATCCCGAGGCGGCGCGTGGGTTCACTCCCGAGGCGCTGGAGCCTTACCTCTCGATGGCATACGCTCCGGAGCCGGATCTGTTCATTCGTACCGGCGGGGAGCAGCGCATCTCCAACTTCCTGCTTTGGCAGCTCGCATACACCGAGCTCTATTTCACCGATTTGCTTTGGCCGGATTTCGACGCGGCTGCGCTCGGGACCGCGATTGCATCGTACAAGCAGCGCGAGAGGCGCTTCGGTCGGACATCGGAACAGCTGCAGGCCGAACGTGCCTGACAGACCGATGGAGAGCTGCTTCGCGGCGACCCGCGAGGCGAGCACAGCGAGTGGAGGCAGCCCGCGCCGGGCGCAGATGGTACGCGGGTCCCATGGGACCGCCCGCGCTCTCGATCGGTCCGGCGACGACAAAAAAGCAGCCGCATGCTGAAGACGCGGGTCCTTACCGCGGTGATCCTCATTCCGCTGGTGCTGGCCGCGATGTTCGGCCTCGGCACGCGCGTATGGGGAGCCATCACGCTGGCGATCGTCGTGGTCGGCGCCAGCGAGTGGGCAAATGTCGCGGGTTTGCACAAGAACGCGTCGCTTCTGTTTGTCGCCGGAACCATGCTGATCGGCGCCGTCCTGCTGTTTCTCATACCTGCAGGCTTTGCACCCGGGCAAGCGTGGCCTGAAGCGCTCGTTTTGCTGGTGTGCGGGAGTGCGACGATATTCTGGCTGTTCGTTGCGCCGTTGTGGCTCTATTCGCGATGGCCGGTGGAATCCAAGCTTGTGCTGGCACTGGTTGGCTGGCTCTTGCTTCTGGCGACTTGGGTGGCCGTTGTGGAGATGCGGGCGCAATCGCCCGGACTGCTGCTCGCAATGATGGCGATCGTATGGATCGCAGATACCGCAGCGTATTTCGCCGGACGCCGCTTCGGCCGACGCAAGCTCGCGCCGTCGATCAGCCCCGGCAAGACCTGGGAAGGTGTCTGCGGCGCAATGCTTGCGGTCTGTATCTACGCAGCTATCCTGCTGCTTTTTGCCCATGACTTGGGCTACACCCGGAAGTTGAGCCTTGGATTTGCGGCGGCATGGGTCGCGACGCTCTTGCTGCTGACGGCATTGTCGGTCGTCGGAGACTTGTTCGAATCGCAGCTCAAGCGCCAGCGTGGCATCAAGGACAGCGGAACCATCCTGCCAGGGCACGGAGGTGTCCTCGACCGCATCGACGCTCTGACGGCGGCCATGCCGGCGGCCGCGCTCGTCTCCCACTACGTCATACGCTGACAGCGAGACACGCGACCGCATGATCGACATCCTCCAGAAGCTGCTCGCTTTCGCCGTGACGCTGGGCGTGCTGGTTGTCTTTCACGAACTCGGACACTTCGTCGTTGCGCGTCTGGTTGGAGTGAAAGTGCTGCGCTTTTCCGTCGGCTTCGGGCGCATCGTATGGTCGCGGCGCGTCGGCGCCGACGGAACCCAATGGGCCTTGTCGTCGATACCGCTCGGCGGTTACGTCAAGATGGTCGACGAGCGCGAGGGAACCGTCGCGCCCTCCGATCTGCCGCACGCGTTCAACCGCCAAAGCGTGTGGAAGCGCATTGCCATTGTCGCCGCGGGGCCGATCGCCAACCTGCTGCTGGCGGTGTTGCTGTTCGCCGGCAGCTACATGGCGGGGATTCCGGGGCAGCGTACGATCCTCGCGCCACCACCCGCGGGCTCGGCTGCCGCGCTGGCCGGGTTCGCCGAGCATGACACCGTTACCGCCGTCGATGGTGAACGCGTGCAATCGTGGCAGGATCTGCGCTGGCGCTTGCTCAAAGCGTCCGGCGAACACGATGCAGCGATCAGCGTGCAGCGATCTGATGGAACGAGCGCCACCCGCGTGCTGGCGCTGTCGACGTTGACGCGCTCCGACTGGGAAGGCAACTTCCTCGCGGCGCTCGGCATTCGCGCGGATCTGGGGGCCCCGCTAATCAACGAAACGCTTCTAGGCAAGCCCGCGGAACAAGCCGGCATGCGGCCAGGCGATACGATCGTCGCCGTCGACGGCATTCAGGTGCGTTCACCGTCCGATGCGGCTGCGATCACCAATGCGCATCCCGGCGAGCGGCTGACGTTCACCGTTCTTCGCGAAGGGGTCGAGTACCATGCCGAGCTCACGCCGGAATCGAGCGAACAAAATGGGCGACGCGTCGGCCTCGCCGGGATGCGGCTGGCGGTCGACCCGGCCGTCGCCGAGCGCGTGTCGATCACCGTGCGCTACGGTGTGGGCGAGGCGCTCGTGCAGGGATTCCGCAAGACATGGGATCTATCGCTGTTCACGGTCAAGATGCTCGGCCGGATCATCACCGGCGACGCGTCGCTCAAGAACATCAGCGGACCTCTGACGATGGCCGACTACGCGGGTCAGTCAGCGCAGGCAGGCGTGCTGACATTCATCGCGTATCTCGCCTTGATCAGCATCAGTCTCGGCGTTCTCAATCTGCTGCCGGTGCCTTTACTCGATGGCGGGCACTTGATGTATTATCTCGCCGAGATTATCAAAGGCAGTCCCGTATCCGACCGGGTTCTCGAGGTCGGCCAGCGCATCGGCATGGCCGTGCTGGCCATGCTGATGGCTTTAGCGCTTTTCAATGACCTTTCACGACTCTTCTGACCGCCGCTTCGCGCGGCCGGCGAAGCCGCTAGTCCGCTGCAAGATCAAAACTTTCTGTGCGATGCTTGCGGCATTCTTCGCCGGAAGCGTGCTTGCGTTCGAGCCGTTCATCGTCAAGGACATCCGCGTGGAAGGCGTGCAGCGCACCGAAGCGGGCACGGTATTCAACTATCTCCCGATCAAAGTGGGCGATCGGGTCGACGACGAAAAAGCATCGGCCGCGGTCAAGGCCCTTTACGCCACCGGCTTTTTCCGGGACGTCCGCCTCGAGGCAGAAAACGGCGTGCTTGTCGTTATCGTGCAGGAACGGCCGACCATCAGTCAGATCGACATCGTGGGCACCAAGGAATTCGAGAAGGACACGCTGAAAAAGGCGCTCAAGGATATCGGCATCGCCGAGTCGCGTATTTTTGATCGCTCCGCGCTGGAACGCGCCGAGCAGGAGTTCAAGCGGCAATACATCAATCGCGGTTACTACGCGATGAAAGTCACGACCACGGCGACGCCCCAGGAGCGCAACCGGGTCGCAGTCAATTTCACCGTGGAGGAAGGCGACGTCGCCAAGATCGCCAACATCAACATCGTCGGCGCGCAGGCGTTTCCCGAAAAGACACTGATCAGCGAGATGCAGCTTTCGACGCCGGGCTGGCTGACCTGGTACACCAAAAACGACCAGTATTCGAAGCAAAAGCTTGCCGCCGACCTCGAGACGTTGCGCAGCTACTACACCAATCGCGGATATCTCGAATTCGCCGTCGATTCGACACAGGTGTCGATCACGCCCGACAAGGAGGAGATCTACATCACCGTCAATATCACCGAAGGCCCGCGCTATACGGTGTCCGACGTGCGGATTGCCGGAGAGCTTCTCCTGCCGGAAGCCGAATTGCGGCGGCTCATTCAGGTCAAGCCGGGCGACGTCTATTCGCGAGAGAAGTTGACCCAATCGGGGAAAGCCATCACCGACCGGCTGGGAAGCGATGGCTACGCCTTCGCCAACGTCAATGCCGTTCCTGAAATCGATCGGAGCAAGCGTCAGGCTGCGTTCACATTCTTCATCGACCCGGGCCGGCGGGTGTACATCCGCAAGATCAACATCAGCGGCAACAGCCGGACGCGGGACGACGTTATCCGCCGCGAAGTGCGGCAGCTCGAGGGCGCATGGTACGACTCGACGCGGATCGACCGCTCCAAGGTGCGCATCACCCGGCTCAACTTTTTCGAGGATGTCAATATCGAGACTCCGGCCGTCCCCGGCAGTCCAGACCAGGTCGATATCGACATCACTGTCACCGAAAAGGCGACGGGCAACCTGCTTGCCGGAGTCGGCTATTCCACGTCGGAGGGGGTCGTTCTATCCGGCTCGGTTTCGCAGAACAACGTCTTCGGCACGGGCAACTCGGTGACCGCCGCCGTCAACACCAGCCGGGTCAATCGCACCATCGCGCTTTCCTCGGTCGAACCTTACTGGACGCCCGATGGCGTTTCGCGCACGATCGAGCTCTACAACAAGAACATCGACCCCTCGTCACTTCCGATCGCGCAGTATTCCTCTTCGACTCTCGGCGCCGCTATCGGATTCGGCGTACCCATCACCGAGACCGACACCATCAACATCGGCGGGCGCTTGGAACACACCAAGTTGAGCCTGTTCGAGCAAAGCCCGCCGATTTATGTCGACTTCGTCAAGCGGTTCGGGTTTGTGACCAACAGCTACATCCTCACGGCGGGCTGGTCCCGCGACACGCGCGATAGCACGCTCTTCCCCACAAGGGGCTACCTGCAAAGCGCGTATGGCGAACTTGGTTTGCCTGTCGGCGATCTTCAATACTACAGAACGAACTATCTGATGCAATGGTTCACGCCATTGCCGCTCGCGTCCGTTCTGATGCTTCGCACCGAGCTCGGCTACGGCGGCGGGTTGAGCAACCGGCTGCTGCCGTTTTTTAAGGCCTATTACGCGGGCGGGGTTGGATCGGTCCGCGGCTACGAAACCTCTTCGCTGGGTCCGCAGGACGCGCAGGGCAACACGATCGGCGGCAGGCGCAAGATCATCGGCAACGCGGAGGTTTTCTTTCCCTTGCCAGGGACCAAGCCCGGCGACCAATCGGTGCGCCTGTCGGTGTTTGCGGACGCGGGCCAGATTTATGACAACGGTTTTCAGCCGGAGCTCGAGTCGTTCCGCTTTTCGGTAGGCGCCGGCGTCGCTTGGAACTCGCCAGTGGGCCCGCTGAAATTCAGCTATGGCATCCCGATCAACAAAAAAATCGGCGACCGGGTCCAGCACTTCCAGTTCCAGGTCGGGACCGTTTTCTGAAAGCCTAGTGGAACCGTCGCTGCCCGATCAACTCGTTGTCTCCTCATCCGCTCGCCGCAGGACTATCATGCCGCCTGGACGTACGTTGCGCGGCCTCGAGCTTCGGGGAGCGGTTTGCCGTACATTCTTGCGACCAACGTTCGGCGAGGGGTCGCACCTTGTCGTAGGAGAGCATGTTGAAACACCGAATTGAGATTTACCTTGCGCGGATCGCGTGCATCCTATTCATCGCGTCACTTGCTGCCCCCGGCTTCGCGCAGGGCGCCGACTACAAAATCGGCTTCATCAATAGCGAACGCCTGTTCCGGGAAGCCGCCCCGGCCAAGCGCGCGCAGCAGAAACTCGAGAAGGAATTTGCCGGGCGCGACGCGGAGATTCAGAAGCTGTCGAAACAGGTGCGCGACCTCCAGGCGCAGCTGGAGAAGGACGGTGTCACGATGTCCGAGGCCGATCGCCGGGCGAAGGAGCGGGATCTCGCCAATATGAGTCGGGACCTTCAACGAATGCAGCGAGAATTTCGCGAGGATCTCAACCTCCGTCGCAACGAAGAGCTGACTGCAGTGCAAGAACGTGCGAATAAGGTAATACAGCAGATCGCGCTCGACGAAAAGTTCGATCTCATCATCCAGGATCCGGTGATCTATGCCAGCCCGCGCATCGACATCACCGACAGGGTGATCAAGGCGCTCGCCGACAAGCAGGCGAG
>VBCZ01000021.1:21102-30265 GCA_005889025.1 Betaproteobacteria bacterium | reverse complement strand
AATTGTCCGGCGACGGCGGCGTCATGATCGATCGAGTCGCGACGCTGGATGGCGCCGGGCCCGGGGCGATCGCGTTCCTGTCGAATCCCAGGTATCGCGCGCAACTCGCGCGAACGCATGCCAGCGCTGTGATCGTCTCGATGCGCGATGCCGCGGCGACCCCGTTGCCGAAGCTCGTCGCGCAAAATCCGTATGCGACGTACGCGCGTGTTGCAGCGATTTTTCATCCAGCTGAATCAGCGCAGGCGGGAATTCATCCGACTGCGGTAGTTGCCGCCAGCGCGCGGGTTGCGCCCAGCGCCACGCTCGGCGCCTACGTCGTGGTCGGCGAGGGGACGACGATCGGGGAGCGCGCCCGGATTCACGCCGGATCGGTGATCGGCGACGGTTGTCAGATCTCCGAAGACGTCGTGTTGCACCCACGGGTCGTCATTTATGCACGATCGTCGATCGGGGCGCGCAGTGTGCTGCATAGCGGCGCCGTGATTGGCGCCGACGGCTTCGGCATGGCTGATGAGCAAGGCCGGTGGGTGAAGGTTCCACAGATCGGCCGTGTTGTTATTGGCGCGGATGTCGAAATCGGCGCCAACACCACGATCGACCGCGGCGCGATCGACGATACGATTATCGAGGACGATGTCAAACTCGATAACCAGATTCAGATCGGCCACAATTGCCGGATAGGCGCGCACACCGCGATCGCTGGATGCGTGGGCATCGCAGGCAGCGCGCAAATCGGCCGCAACTGTCAGATCGGCGGAGCGGCGATGATCACCGGACATGTGCACATTGCAGACGGCACGATAATATCCGCGGCGACGGGGGTGTTCGATTCCATTGAAACGCCTGGTGTCTACACGAGTGCCTTCCCGGCGCTGCCGCACCGCGAATGGCGACACGTCGCATCGGTCATGCGGCGACTGCGAACGTTTGCCGAGCGCATTCGCGCACTCGAGCGCAGGCTGGGCAGGGAGTAATCGTGGCGGAAACGGACATCAACGAGATCATGCAGTACCTGCCGCATCGGTATCCTTTCCTTCTGGTTGACCGAGTGCTCGAATGCGTGCCGGGCAAAACCATCAAGGCGATCAAGAACGTCACCATCAACGAGCCGTTCTTTCAGGGCCACTTCCCGGATTATCCGGTAATGCCCGGCGTCATGATTATCGAGGCGCTGGCGCAGGTTTCGGTGATTCTGGTCTACCAGACGCTGGGCCGGCGCCCTGACGGCAAGTCGCTGATCTTTTTCGCCGGGATCGACAACGCCCGTTTCAAGCGCCAGGTGCGTCCGGGCGACCAGCTCCTGCTGCAATCGTCCGAGATCCGTCTGGTGCGCGGGGTCGGCAAATTTTCGGTGCGCGCCAGCATCGGCGAGGCGCTGGTTGCGGAAGCCGAGCTGCTGGCTGCGCTGCGCGAACTCTAGACCAAGGATGCGAGCGCACCCCTCGGCGATCGTCGCAGCCGGCGCGAAGATTGCGGCGGGAGTCGAGATCGGGCCTTTTACCGTCGTCGGCCCCGAAGTCACGGTGGGCGAAGGAAGCGTCATCGGCGCGCACGTCGTTCTGGCCGGACGCACGACGCTCGGACGCAACAACCGTGTTTTCGCCTTCGCGTCGATCGGAGAGATCCCGCAAGATCGAAAATACACCGGGGAACCGACGCGCACCTTGATCGGCGATGAAAACGTCATCCGGGAATTCGTATCCATCAACGCCGGCACCTCGCAGGACAAGGGCGTGACCACCATCGGCAACGGCAACTGGCTGCTCGCTTACTCGCACGTGGCCCACGACTGCGTCATAGGCAACCGCACCACGTTTTCCAACAATGCCCAGCTCGCCGGCCACGTCATCGTCGACGACGACGCGATTCTCGGCGGATTTGTCGGTGTGCATCAGTTCTGCCGCATCGGCGTGCATGCGATGGTCGCCGCGGGGTCGATCGTGCTGCAGGACGTTCCTCCGTACGTGACGGCTGCCGGTTATCCGGCCAAGCCGCACGGCACCAACAACGAGGGTCTGCGGCGCAGCGGCTTCTCTCCGGATCAAATCCTCGTGATCAAGCGCGCTTACAAGACTTTGTATCGCAGCCAGCTCTCGCTGGAAGTGGCGCGGGGACAGATTGTCGCCGATGCGCAAATCGCTCCTGAGCTTCGCCCGCTGGCCGCGTTTCTGGAGACGCCCGGCCGCGGAATCATCCGTTGACGGTGGACGCCAACGCGCTGGACCCCACCGCGCCCATCACCATCGGGATCGTCGCTGGAGAAGCGTCGGGCGATGCGCTTGGCGCGGCGTTGATCCTGGCGGTGCGCGAGCGGACGCCGCGTGCGCGCTTTGTCGGCATCGGTGGGCCGCGTATGGAGAGCGCCGGGTGCGAGATCTGGTATCCGCTGTCGAAGCTCGCGTTGCGCGGATACGTCGAAGTGCTGGCGCACCTTCCGGAGCTTTTCGGGATCCGCCGCGAGACGCTGCGCCGCCTCACCGCAGTCAAGGCATCACTGTTCGTAGGCATAGACGCTCCCGACTTCAACCTCGGGCTGGAAGCGCGCCTCAAGTCGCGCGGCGTGCGCACGATCCACTATGTCAGCCCGTCTGTGTGGGCGTGGCGCCGCGAGCGCATCGAGACCATCGCCCGCTCGGCCGACCGTCTGCTCGCGCTATTCCCCTTCGAGCCGGCGCTCTACCAGGGTTCCAAGCTCGCGGTGAGCTTTGTCGGCCATCCGCTCGCGGCTTCGGCGGCGACGCCTTCGAGCCGTCGGGAGACGCGCGAACTGCTGAAGCTGGAGATGAGCCGGCCTGTTTTCGCTCTGTTGCCGGGCAGCCGGATGTCGGAGCTCTCGATGCACAGCGAGCTCTTGCTCAAGACCGCGTCGGAAATCCTGACGCTCCGACCGGAGGCGAAGTTCATAGTGCCGCTGGTCAGCCGCGAGACACGCGAACACTTCGAGAGCGAGCAATATCGGCTGGGGCTCGAGGCGATGCCATTGAAATTGTTGTATGGCCACGCCGATCACGCGCTTCGCGCGGCCGATGTCGGGATCGTCGCTTCCGGCACGGCGACGCTCGAGGCGGCGATGTCACGCTGCGCACACATCGTCTTTTATCGCGTGAAGCCGCTTACCGCTCGCATCGTCAAGCGGAAATTGCTCTTGCCCTACGTCGGATTGCCGAACATACTTGCCGGGCGCTTTGTAGTTGCGGAATTTCTTCAGGACGACGCCAGAATCGACAATCTAGTGCGCGCGGCACTCAATCTTTACGACGATACGGTGACGCGGCGCCGTCTCGAGGCGCTGTTCGCAGGCATGGCGAAATCGCTTGCCGCCGACAGCGCCGCCGCGGTAGCGGCTGCGGTCTACGAGGAATTGCACATGGCGGGCATCGCTTGTTGATTGCGGGCGTCGATGAAGCGGGGCGCGGCCCGCTGGCAGGCCCGGTCGTGGCCGCGGCGGTCATTCTCGATCCGGAACGACGCGTCAAGGGTTTGCGCGATTCGAAGGAGCTCACCCCGCAGGCACGCGAACGCCTCGCAGTTCAGATTCGGGCACGCGCCGTGGCGTGGGCCGTCGGCCAAAGCGACGTCTTCGAGATCGACTCGATCAATATCTTTCAAGCAACCTTGCTCGCGATGAAGCGCGCAATCGAAGAGCTTTCCACGCCACCCGACATCGTGTGGATCGACGGAACGCACTGCCCGTCCGTTGCATACCCGAGCCGGGCGATTGTCGATGGCGATCGCCTGGTTGCCGTTATCGCTGCGGCATCGATCATCGCCAAGACGACTCGCGACGCGCTGTTAGTCGAGCTGGACCGGAGCTTTCCCTTGTACGGATTTGCCCGGCACAAGGGCTATTCCACCCCCGAGCATCTCGCGGCGCTCGCGGCGCACGGGCCGTGCGTCGCCCATCGGCGTACCTTTGCGCCCGTCATGCAGATTCGGTTTACGTTTTGAAGCGCGGCGACTCCTCCATGGGGCCGCGACCGCGCGCGCTCCTGTTCGACGTTTTCGGGACCGTCGTCGACTGGCACGGCAGCGTCGCGCGCGAGGTGCGGCGCATCGGACGCGACCATGGCGTGCGCGTCGACGGGGATGCTTTTGCCGACGCTTGGCGCGCGGGGTATCGCCCGGCGATGGATCAGGTGCGGCGCGGCGCGATACCCTGGGCGAGCCTCGATGAGCTTCATCGGGCGAACCTCGTTCCCTTGCTGGCTCGCTTCGGTCTGAGGCTTTCCGCTCGCGAAGTGACCGAGCTCAATGGCATTTGGCATCGGCTCGCGCCATGGCCCGACTCGGCGCGCGGACTCGGGCTTCTCAAGCGGCGCTTCGTCATCGGATCGCTTTCCAACGGCAACATGGCGCTGCTGATCGATCTCGCGAAGTTCGGGCGCCTGCCCTGGGATTGCGTTCTTTCGGCGGAGCTGTTCAGGCATTACAAGCCCGACCGGGAAGTCTACCTGGGCGCTGCCAAGATGCTCGCCATGCCTCCGAGGGACGTCATGCTGGTCGCGGCGCACAAGGACGACCTTGCGGCGGCGCGCCGCTGCGGCTTTCAGACCGCGTTCGTGAAGAGACCGTTCGAGTTCGGAAGAAAAGCGCCGCGCGATGTCGAGCCGGACCCCAGAAGCACGTTCAACGCTGGCGACTTCATCGCTCTCGCGGGGCAGCTCGGCGCGTGAGTCACGCGCTTTTCGAAGCCCAAGCGAATCCGCACGAGCGCCATGGTTGACGCGTCTCGCGCGTTCGCTCTACATTGCGGCTCTTTCGCATCGAGGTGAAACTGGTATGATTCATTGTGTACTTCACGATCCGGGCGACTCGGTCGCAGTCGTCGTGGTCGAGGGCGTAAAGGCCGGACAGACGCTGACCGGATTGATCCTCGACGAGGACCGGACGATCACGCTGCCCTGCACGCAGGACATTCCCCTTGGCCACAAAGTCGCGCTTAAGGACCTCAACGTCGGCGACACGGTCATCAAGTACGGCGTCGATATTGGAAAGGTAGTCGCGCCGATCAAGACCGGGCAGCACGCGCACGTGCACAACATCAAAACCAAGCGCTGGTGACCGTCCACACGGGCCAATTTGCAGCGAAGGCTGCCTGAGCGTCGTTTCATACGGAGAACTGGAACCATGCAATCCAGCTTTTGGGGCTACCGGCGCGAGAACCGGCGCGTCGGCGTTCGCAACCACGTGATCATTCTGCCCGTCGACGATCTGTCCAATTCGGCGGCGGAAGCGGTGGCGCACAACATCAAGGGAGCGATGGCCATTCCGCATCCCTACGGGCGACTGCAATTCGGCGCCGACCTCGACCTGCACTTCAGGACGCTGATCGGCGCCGGAAGCAATCCCAACGTCGCCGCAGTCGTCGTCATCGGCATCGAGGAAGGCTGGACCCAAAAGGTCGTCGATGGAATCGCCGCGACGGGCAAGCCGGTGAGCGGATTCGGCATCGAGCTCCACGGAGACCACGACACCATCATGCGCGCGTCCAAGGCAGCCCGCGAATATTTGCAACGGGCGAGTGAAGCGCAGCGCGTCGAATGCGCTCTGAATGAGCTGTGGGTCTCGACCAAGTGCGGCGAATCGGATACGACCTCGGGTTGCGGCGCCAATCCGACCGTGGGCGACGCATTCGACAAGCTCTACGCGGCGGGCTGCACGCTCGTGTTCGGCGAGACCACCGAGCTCACGGGAGGCGAGCAGATTGTTGCGGCACGTTGCCGCCGCCATAAGACGACCGACCTCTCGGATTCGCAGCCGACCAAAGGCAATATCGCCGGCGGTCTGACCACGATCGAGGAGAAGGCGCTCGGCAACATCCAGAAGATCGGGAAGCGATGCGTCGTCGACGGCGTAATCGACAAGGCCGAGATGCCCACGGGGCCGGGCCTGTGGTTCATGGACAGTTCGTCGGCCGCGGCGGAGATGACGACGCTGTGCGCGGCTTCCGGCTTCGTCGTGCATTTCTTTCCGACCGGCCAGGGCAATGTCATCGGCAATCCCATACTGCCGGTGATCAAGATCTCCGCCAACCCGCGCACGGTGCGCACGATGAGCGAGCATATCGACGTCGACACGTCGGGTCTTCTGCAGCGGGAAATCACCATGGATCAGGCGGGGGACAAGCTCATCGATATGATGTTCCGGACCGTGAACGGCCGGCTTACCGCTGCGGAAGCGCTCGGGCACCGCGAGTTCGTGATGACGCGCCTGTACGAGAGCGCCTGACACGGGCGCATCACCGGACGGCCGCCGTGCCTTCCATGACTGCGGCAGCACAGGTCTTCATTGGAGATATCTGTATGTTCAAGGATCCGTTTGCGCGCCTTCTGCGCGTGCTGCTGTCGATCGCGTTGCTCTCGGTCCCCGCTTCGGTGTTTGCCGAGGCTGCCGAGATCAAGGTCGCGCAGCAGTACGGCATCGGCTATCTGCCGCTGATGATCATGGAGGAGCAGAAGCTCATCGAGAAATATGCCAAGGAGAACGGAGTCGATGTGACGGTCGGCTGGGCGAAGTTCGCCGGCGGCAATGTGATGAACGATGCCTTGCTGTCGAACAGCCTGCAGTTCGCTTCGGGCGGTGTCGGTCCGTTCCTGACGCTGTGGTCGCGCACGCGCGGCAGTCTCGACGTCAAGGCCGTATCGGCCATCAATTCGATGCCGCTGTATCTCAACACGCGCAATCCCAACGTGAGAACGATCAAGGACTTTCGCGACACCGACAAGATCGCGCTTCCTGCGGTCAAGGTCTCGATTCAGGCCGTCACGCTGCAGATGGCCGCCGAAAAGGCCTTCGGCGAAGGTCAGCAGAACAGGCTCGATGCGCTCACGGTGTCGCTTTCGCATCCGGACGCGCAGGCGGCGCTGTTGTCGGGGCAATCCGAGATCACCGCGCACTTCAGCTCGCCCCCTTTCCAGTACCAGCAGCTCAAGAACCCTGCGATCCACACGGTGCTCAACTCCTACGACGTCCTCGGCGGCCCGGCAACGTTCAATGTGGTTTGGACGACGACGAGATTCCGCAGCGAGAACCCTAGGCTTTACGACGCCTTCGTCAGGGCGCTCGATGAGGCGACGGCGCTGATCAATCGGGACCGGAAGTGGGCCGCCGAAGCCTACTTGCGCTTATCCAAGGACAAGGATTCGGTGCAGGAGATACTGGCGATGCTCAACGATCCTTCCATCGTCTATACGACGACGCCGCAGAACGTCATGAAATACGTGGATTTCATGCTGAAGATCGGTGCGATCAAGGTTCGTCCCGAGTCCTGGAAGGATCTGTTCTTTCCCAACGCGCACGGACTTCCGGGAAGTTGAGTTCTATGACGGTCGATGTACCGGTCGACCTCGATACGATCCGCGCCGCGCACGCGCGCATCCGCGAGCATGTCCGTCGAACGCCCGTCCTGACCAGCCCGCAGCTCGACGCGGCGATTCGGTCGGCGCTGTTCTTCAAGTGCGAGAACCTGCAGGAGATCGGCGCTTTCAAGGCGCGCGGCGCGTGCAATGCGGTGCTCTCGCTCGACGATGAAGAAGCGGCCCGAGGTGTAGTCACGCACTCGTCCGGCAACCACGGAGCGGCGCTGGCGTGGGCAGCGGCCCGGCGGAGAATACCCGCGTGGATCGTCATGCCCGACAATGCTGCGAAGGTCAAGCAAAGCGCGGTCACGGACCTGGGCGCGATCGTGCGCTACTGCGAGCCGACGGTCGCCGCGCGCGAAGCGATGTGCGCTGCCGTGCAAACCGAGACAGGCGCCACGCTGGTGCACCCGTACAACGACTGGCGGGTCATCGCCGGCCAGGGGACTGCTGCGCTCGAACTGCTCGAAGACGAGCCCGGTCTCGATGCGATCGTCACGCCGGTAGGTGGCGGCGGACTGCTCTCGGGGACCGCGATCGCCGCCAAGAGCATGAAGCCCTCGATAAGCGTATTCGGTGCGGAGCCGGAGGGCGCCGACGATGCGTATCAGTCGCTGCGCAGCGGACGCATCGTGCCGCAGACCGATCCGCGGACCATCGCCGACGGCCTCCGATCGTCGCTCGGCGAAAAGACCTTTGCGGTCATCTCCTCTTCGGTCGATGCCATCGGAACGACATCCGAGGCGGCGATCGTGCGCGCGATGCGGCTTTGCTGGGAGAAGCTCAGGGTCGTCGTCGAGCCCTCCTCGGCGGTTCCGCTTGCGGCGATGTTGGAGGCCAAGCTTCCGATCGCGGGCATGCGCGTGGGCGTGATTTTATCCGGAGGCAATGTCGATCTCGAACGGCTGCCCTGGCAGCACTGATGCGCCGGAAGCTGCCACGCGAGTCAACGAGGTCATCAGGGTCGCTCCGCGGTTGGCACCTGCTACCATGACGGCGTCGCATGCCGGGACGCGACGTATTCGGGGTGATCCGCACAACTGGAAGCGCGCCGCCGAAAGACCATCGGCCACGCGACGCGCCATCGAGGCGTGCTGGGGAGAAATCATGGTGGACAACGCGGCGCTGCTCGACGTCAAAGGCGTGACGCTGCAGTACAAGACCAAGGAGCATCTGGTCACAGCGACCTATCGGGTCGACTTCCAGGTATTCCGATCGGAGCGGTTCGTCCTGCTCGGGCCTTCGGGTTGCGGAAAATCGACGCTGCTCAAGGCGGTCGGCGGTTACCTCCAGCCCGTCGAAGGGGAGATTCGCCTCAAGGGCCAGATCGTCAGCCGACCGGGCCCTGACCGCATGATGGTCTTCCAGGAATTCGATCAACTGCTGCCATGGAAGACGGTCAAGCAAAACGTCACATTCGCGCTGACCTCAAGCGGCAAGTTATCGGGAAAGGCAGCCGAGGACAAAGCGCTCGAATACATCGAAAAAGTCAACCTGATCAAATTCGTCGACAGCTTTCCGCACACGCTCTCGGGCGGAATGAAGCAGCGGGTGGCGATTGCGCGGGGCATGGCCATGGAGCCCGACGTCCTGCTCATGGACGAGCCTTTCGCCGCGCTGGACGCGCTCACGCGGCGAAAGATGCAGGACGAATTGCTGCAGCTCTGGGACGATACGCAGTTCACGGTGATCTTCGTCACGCACTCGATCGCGGAGGCGATCAAGATAGGCAACCGCATCCTGCTCTTGTCGCCGCATCCGGGACAGGTCAAGGCCGAGATGAACAGCCTTCCTCGCGGACG
>VBCZ01000021.1:0-20939 GCA_005889025.1 Betaproteobacteria bacterium | reverse complement strand
AGCAGAGGAGGCCTCTCATGGCTGATGCAATGTCGCAACGCCCTGACGTTGTTCGCGAAACCATCGACTCGGCGAAATTCGGCGTCGTCGAAAAGCCGCTTTCGACCTGGGAGCGCATCTATAACCAGGCCTCGGTCCGCAAGACATTCATTCTGGTTGCGCTCGCCGTCATCTGGGAGATCTATGCCCGACTCCTCGACAACCCCCTGCTGTTCCCGACATTCACCGCCACCATCGAAGCCTTCTATGAGGGCATCGTCGGCGGCGGACTTCTGGGCAAGGCCTGGACCTCGATTAAGGTGCTTCTGATCGGGTATGCATCGGGCATCCTGCTCGCCGCACTGTTGACCGTTGTCGCCATCACGTCGCGTATCGGCACCGATCTCCTGGAAACGCTGACCTCGATGTTCAATCCCTTGCCCGCGATCGCGTTGCTGCCGCTGGCGTTGATCTGGTTCGGCCTCGGCAACGGCAGCCTGATATTCGTGCTTATCCATTCGGTTCTGTGGGCGGTCGCGCTCAATACGCATTCAGGATTTCTCTCGGTGTCGAACACGTTGCGCATGGTTGGCCGCAATTACGGGCTGCGGGGCCTGCCCTACGTGGGCAAGATTCTCATACCCGCGGCGTTTCCGAGCATTCTCACTGGGCTCAAGATCGGCTGGGCGTTTGCGTGGCGCACCTTGATTGCGGCGGAGCTCGTGTTCGGTGTCTCCTCGGGCTCCGGCGGGCTGGGCTGGTTCATCTATGAGAACAAGAACCAGCTCGAGATCCCCAATGTCTTTGCGGGCCTTTTTACCGTCATCGTGATCGGTCTTCTGGTCGAGAACGTGATCTTTCGCACTGTCGAAAGAAAAACGGTGCGTAAATGGGGCATGCAGAACTGATCACATCTTGCAATGCATCATGGCGGACGCTTTAAGCGCGCGCGTCGTCATCAGCGAGTTCATGGATGCGGCAGCGGTCCGCTCGCTCGAGTCACGCTTTGCGACGCTCTACGATCCGACGCTGGTGGACGATCGGGGCGCGCTGGAGGCGCAGCTTGCGGACGCCGGCGCGCTGATCGTACGCAACAGGACGCAAGTCGATGCCGCCTTGATCGCCGCGGCGCGCCAGCTCAAGATCATCGGACGGCTGGGGGTCGGCCTCGATAACATCGACCTGCCGGCGTGCGAGGCACGCGCGATACAGGTCATACCCGCAACCGGCGCAAACGCGGGTGCCGTTGCCGAGTATGTCATCGGAACCGCCATGCTGTTGTTGCGCGGCGCCTATGGCTCGACGCCCGACGTGGCGAACGGCAAGTGGCCGCGCAGCGCGCTTTCGCAGGGGCGCGAGATCGCGGGAAAGACGCTCGGCGTCGTCGGCTTGGGCAGCATAGGGCAGTCTACCGGCCGCCTGGCGCGTGCGGTCGGAATGCGCGTCATCGGCTTCGATGCCAAGATCGCGGCGGACGATCCCGTCTGGATCGCAGAGCAAACTTCGCCGCGCAAATTCGAGGAGGTGCTGCGCGATGCCGACGTCGTCACGCTCCACGTTCCACTGACAGCCGAGACGCGCGGCTTGATCGATGCCCGAGGGCTGTCGCTCATGAAGCCCGACGCGATTCTGATCAACACGTCGCGGGGAGGCATCGTGGACGAGGCAGCACTCGCGACAGCGCTCAAATCGGGCAAGCTCCGGGGTGCAGCGATCGACGTTTTCGACACGGAGCCTCTCGCCGCGGGGTCGCCGCTCGCCGGATGTCCGCATCTTGTACTCACGCCGCACATCGCCGGTGTGACTCAGGAGTCCAACACCCGCGTTTCCTCGCTGATCGCCGAAAAAGTGGCTGCGGCGCTTCTCTCGCAACCTTGAGGCAGGACGGTCGTTTGCCAAAGCTCGACCGTTCGGAGCTCACGCGACTTGCGATTCGCGCGCTGGAACGCGCCGGAGCGAATCGCGCCATGGCAGCGGCCACTGCCAGAGCCCTGGTGACCGCCGATGCGCAGGGGCTGGCGTCGCACGGCGTGTCGCGCATACCGCGCTACGTGTCGCATTTGCGCAACGGCCGCGCGGACGGCGCTGCGATTGCGGAGGTGATTTCCGCCAAAGGCGGCGCCGTGCTCATCGATGCAAAATGCGGCCTTGCCTTTCCGGCATGCGCGCTTGCGGTGGAAACGGCGATCGACCGCGCGCGCGAATTCGGAGTGAGCTTCGCCGGTGTGACCAATAGCCATCATTTCGGCGTCGCGGCCTATCATCTTGCGCCGGTCGCGGCGGCCAGGATGGTCGGGCTCGCATTCGGCAACTCGCCTGCAGCGATGCCCGCTGCCGGCGGAACGCATCCGGTCTTCGGAACTAACCCGATCGCCGCGATCTTTCCGCGCCGGGATGCTGCGCCGCTGATCATCGACTTGTCGCTGTCACAGGTCGCGCGAGGCAAGGTCATGATCGCCGCCCGCGAGGGCAAGCCGATTCCATTGGGCTGGGCGCTCGACCGCTCGGGTGCGCCGACGACTGACGCCAAGGCGGCGCTCGACGGGTCGATGCTCGCGCTCGGCGGCGCCAAAGGTGCGATGCTCGCGCTCGTGGTGGAGCTTCTCGTGTGCGCGCTCACGGGTGCCTCGCTTGCGTTCCAGGCCGATTCGTTCCTCGAAGAAGCGGGCAATCGTCCGCGAGTCGGCCAGGCGTTTCTGGTCATCGATCCGGATGCGCTCGCCGGTCGGCGGGACTACCTTGAGCGCGTCGAGGCCCTGGTCGCGGAAATGCTCAAAGATCGTGAGGTGCGGCTGCCGGGGCATCGTCGCGAAGCGCTCGAGGCACGCGCCGACGTCGAGGGCATCGACGTCTCCGACGCGCTGTACGCAGAGCTCATGCAACTCGCGGCTTGACACGCACCGAGCGGCCGGCGCCTTTGACGGCTCGTCAGGCGCGTGCGGCGGCGATGGCCTGGCGCAGCGAGGCGAACACGCCCGGCGCGGCCGCGATGACCTGGTTGTTCTTGAGAAAATCGCTGCCGCCGGCGAAATCACCGAGCATTCCGCCGGCCTCGCGCACGAGTAACGCGCCCGCTGCCACATCGCGGCCCTTGAGGCTCATGACGAAAAAACCATCGAGACGACCCGCCGCGACGTAGGCCATGTCCAGCGAGCAGGCGCCGCCGCGACGCATTTCCGCACACTGCGAGATCAGCTCGTTGAATACCGGCAAATAGCCCGTCAGCTTCGTGCTGCCGCGCGCCGGGAATACGGTGCCGATCGATGCAAGCTGGAGTTCGGTGCAGCTCGATACCCGCGTCGGCACGCCGTTGACCTGGGCTCCCTGGTTTTTGATCGCCGTGAACAGCTCATCGCGCACGGGGTCGAGAACAACCGCGTGGGTGATTTCCGCGCCGTGCGTCAGCGCGATCGAGATCGCGTAGTAGGGATAGCCGCGAACAAAGTTGGCGGTGCCGTCGAGGGGCTCAATGACCCATCGATACGTGGCATGCTTGTTCCGGCCTTCGTAAACGCCGGGCTCCTTGCCCAGGACCGCATGGTCCGGAAAGGCGGTGAGGAGAGTCGTCGCGATTGCGCTGCCGGCTTCTTCGTCGGCGGACGCAGCCATCGCGGCTTGTTCCTTCGAAAATGACGGAAGCCGCTTCAAATCCAAAGCGGTGTCCTCGATCACCGCGGCGGCGTTGCGCGCGGCGCGCACCGCGACCGACAACGCAGCATCGTTCACCGCTGGGCGCTCCGCAGCTCTTCCTCTTCGAGCAGCAGATAGGTCCCGTAGGCATTGATACGGTTCGCGGCCTCGAAAGCCGGTAATGACTTGAATCGCGACCAGTCGGTTTTGACGTATGCGTCTTCGAAAGGCTCGAGATCGCGCACGGCGCGTCCCATCGACTCCCGCAGATAGGCGAGATAGTCGCGCGTCAAGGCCATGTCCCGCACGGGATCCTGCGACGCGGCGCCATGCCCGGGCACGACCGTAGTGGGCGCCGGCGTGAGCGCCAGCATTTTGTCGAGGGCGGCGAGCCAACTGCGGCTGTCGGCGGGGCCTACGAAAGGAACGCGTCCGGCGAACACCAAATCGCCGGCAAACAAGACGCGATCTTCCACCACGTACATGAGCATGTCTTCGGGAGAATGCGCGCCGCCCGAATAGAGCAGGCGGAAGGTCATTTCGCCCAAGCGGAAATCGGTGTCACCGTCGAGCCAGAGATCCGCCGGAACGACGCGCGTCGACGCGTCGACCCACGGCGCCAGGTCGAGGCGCCGTTGTGCCAGACGCTCCGCGGCTTGACCGGATGCGAAATATTGTTTGGCCTTCGCATGCGCCCAAATGTCGATTCCGATCGTCTTGAGCTCCTGCAGCCCGTAGATGTGGTCGGCATGATAGTGGCTGACCACGATGCGGCGTATGGGCTCGTCGGTAATCTTGCGGATGGCTTCCCGCATGGCCCGCCCCAGCGCGGGCGTGCCGAGCGCGGCGAAAATGACCACACCCTTTCCGGTAACGACAAAGCCGGCGTTGGACATGAAACCCTTGTTGGCAAGCGATGCCACGCCGGATTCCCCCTGAAAGAACCAGCAGTGCGCCGACAAGCGCTGCGGGGTGAGAACGATGTCCTGAGCAAGGCCGATGCCCGGCGCAAGCATCAGGGACAACATGGCGGGGAATAAACGCGTAAGCATCGTGATGCGCCATTCTACGCCGGCATGCGGGAGCGCCTGTGCGCTGCCGGCTCAGAAAAGCGGGACTGCATCCCAACGCTGGATTTCCAAGGTCCACGGTTCCGCGGAGAAGACGAAGGACAAGGTCGTCGTTGCGCTCGAGCGTAAGCGTCGCTAGGCCACTCTCATGCCACCCTTACGCCGACCATCATTCCGCCATCCTCGTGTTCGAGATTGTGGCAGTGAAAGACATACGTCTGCGGACCGGCGTAGGGCAGCGTGAAATCAATGGCGATGCGCACGCTTTCCCCAGGCCAGACGAGCACGGTATCCTTCCACCCGAGGTCGGTTGCAAGAAGCCCGCGCTCGCCGATACCGAGCGGCGCGAGCTGGTCGGGGCTCGACTGGCGCTCGATCACCTGGAAATGAAAGCCGTGCAGGTGCATGGCATGCGGCATGCTGGTGAAATAGTTTCGAATAAGCCATGTCTCGACCGTGTTTCGTCTGACCTCGATCGGCGTTTCGCCCATGACGAAAACACGGTCGTTGATCCGCCAGCGTCCCTTGGAAAAACCCAATCTCAACGGACGCTCGTCGGCGCCCGTCACGTCGATGCGCTCGACGCGCGACAACTGCGCCGGCGCGCTGGCGCGATAGGCGACGCGACGGCGGACCCGCAGCTGCAGCAGGGCCCGCTGCATGCCTTCCGGAAATCCACCGCCATGATGCGAGCTGGCATCGGAAGATTGCCCCGGCATCGCATGATGCATGGCGGCGTGATCGAGGGGAGCGCTTTCCTCGGACGTCGCTTCCATGTGCATGGGATCGAAGGCGCGAGTCTCGAGCACGACGGTGTCACCGATCGCGGCGTCCGAGAGGTCGACCAGAATGTCGATGCGCTCCGCCGAGGCAAGGAAGGCTTCGCTGCAGCGGCGCGAGGCGGACAGCAAACCACCGTCGACACCGATGAGCGTAAAAGGTACCGCCACCCCATCGGCCCTGCGAAGAGCGAGTCGGTAGGTGCGCGCGTTCGATGCATTGAGGACGCGGAATCGATAGATTCGCGTGGCGACGTCGAGGTACGGGCAAGGCGCGCCGTTGATGCATACCATGTCGCCGAGAAAACCGTGCGTGCGGTCTGCGTCGTTGGTCGCGTAGCCAGCGCCTCGCCGGTCCTGCAGGACCAGTGGTATCTCGTTCTTGCCCACCGTCAAATCGAGCGCGGATCGCAGGCGTTGCTCATCGATGTCGTCGACGTCGATCATGCCGAACAGTCCGCGATAGGCCTGACCCGCGGTCAATCCGTGCGGATGCGGGTGGTACCAGTAGAGCGACGCGCGGTTACGTACATCGAAATCGTACAAAAACCGCGCGCCCGGCTCGACGACCACGGCGCCGTTTCCGTCATTCCTCGTGTCCACGCCAAGACCGTGCCAATGAACGATCGTCGGTTCATCGACGCTGTTCACGAAATCGACTCGCACGCGTTGCCCAGGATGCAGAGCCAGCGTGGGATTGCGGTAGTGCTTGCCGCGATGTTCCGCGAGGTATGCCATCGAGTATCCTGGGGCTATGCGCGCTTCGGACGCAGGCAGGGATGTTGCGCGCAGCACGATGCGATCTTCGCCCGCGTCGAGGCGCCCCAGGAAGCCCCGGTCGGCAGGAACGAACAGCGGCCGCGCAACGCCTCCCGTCCCACACCAGTCGCTCGCAGGCCCAGGCGCCGCACCCGCGCGTGCGCGATGGGCGAATGCGGCGACCCCCATCGCTGCTGCTGCCTTGAGGAAATCTCGCCGTCGTGCCGGCCTATCAGAGCTCAAGGGTGCCTTATGAAAATCGAGATGCGTGCATGATTTGTCAGCGGAAACGCGACATCCACGAATAGCGCAATCCTACCCACACCGCGCGGGGTGCGCCAATACCGCGAAACTGCGTCGGTTCCGGATCTAAGCCGACCGCGGGACCGAACGAGCGATTCGGACCTGTAAACACGTTGGTGCCGAGCGCCGCGAAGTTCTGATATCGGCGGTCGAACAGATTCGAAATGCTGGCGAACAGCTGCCAGTCGGTGTCGAGCTGCCAGCGCGAGTCGACATCGGCGACCGCGTAGCCAGGAACGCGACCATGTCGGTCGTGGTTGTCCTCATCGCCGCGAGCGTACTGGCCCGACGCATAGACGATACCTCCGCCCACCGACCAGCGTCCCCCGTCATCGAGCTCGGCGCGCAATTTGACCGAATTCTCCGGAATGCCCGGTCGCGGCCGTGAAAGCCGACCTAAACGCCGCGTCGGTATGGCTGTAGCGAAGGATAAGCGACACGTTACCAAGGCGCGTGCTGCCGCCCAGCTCGACGCCATTGCGGCGTGTCCTGCCGACGTTCTGAAAAAAACCTGTATTGACGGAGCTGCCGCCGCTGGAGATGAACTGGATGTCGTCGTCGATGTCAGTGCGGTAGATGGCTGCGCTCCAACTCGTGGCGCTTCCCGACTTGCCGCGGGCGCCTGCCTCGATCGTATGCGATACGACTTTCTTGAGCGGCGGATCGGCGATGAACACGTTGGGCAGCTTACACGGCGCGCCGGCATCCGCGCACGTGAGCTCGACCGGAGAAGGCGCGCGCATGCCTTCGTTGTTTGAAACATACGCCGTGAATCCAGCGGATGGGTTGAAGTTGACGCCAAGCGCCGGAGAGAAACGCGCGAAAACGTGCTCTCCGCTGAGCCCCGGATTTCGTGTCGGTGACGAACGTGCTGTCATACCGGTTGGAGCTCTCCACCGCGCTTATGGGTGCGAAGTCCCCCGAGGCTAGGGTGTCTCGGTCGGCTGTAAACGCAGCGGGCTGTGCTTCTTGACTAAAGGCGGTTTGCCCCGAATCGTTTGCGACGCCGAAGATGAACCGGTGTCGATGGCCCGCGAGATCGCTGATGACCGTCAACTGCATCCCTGCGCCCCAGCTTTTGGAATCGGAGCTGGAGCGGTCGTTGGTCGCTTCGTTGGTTGCGATCGTGCCCGTGTTAGGGTCGACCTGCCCAAAGCCGATGTTGGCGTTGCTGCTGATGTTAAGGTTGCGGAACCGGCGATAGTAAACAGTGCCGCCCAGCAACACGGAATCGCTCAGAAAGCGACTGCCTTTGACCGTGACGAAGGCAAGCCTCTCCTGGTTCGCGTCCGGGAAGGTATAAGGCTGGCGGGGCATATAGAGAAACGAAAGCGGCAGCGTTTGAGCGCCCTGCAGAGTGTTGTCGGCGAGGGTCAAGCTCATATCGAGGTCGGTGAGATCGTCCTGATAGCCCAGCTTGCCGAAAAACTGCTTGACGCGGCTGGGATTGTGCTCGGCCCAACCCTTATCCGTGACGATATTCCCGGTGGCGAAATAATCCACGCGATCGGTCTTGCCCCCGTATTCGAATTGCGCGGTTTTGCGTCCAAATGACCCCGCAGACACTTCCATCGATGCGCCCGGATACTGAGCGCCGCTTTTGGTATAGATCGCGAAAGTGCCGCCCAGTGCATTCAAGCCGAAGAGAGGATTCGAGCCGGGAATGAGCTGGACGCTGGAGATCGCAGAGCGCGGCAATAGATCCCAGTTGACGACGTCACCGAAGGCTTCATTGACGCGCACGCCGTCCTGAAAAACAGAAATGCCTTGCGGCGTGCCGAGAAGGGGCGATGCGGCGAAACCGCGGAAGGTGAGCTCCTGCTGATAGGGATTGCCCTGTGCAGAGCCGACACCGACGCTGTTTGCATTCCGGTCGAGAAACTCGGTCATGTCGGCCGAGCGCGATCGGGAAAGGTCCCTGCTGCTGAATGTCTGCACGTTCGCGGGGACGTCCTTGAGCGCAGTTCCCAGTCCGGGGAGCGGTGTCGTACCGACGACTTCGACGACGGGCAGCTCGAAAACTTCCGCCGGATTGGCGGCCCGCGCGGCGGCCGGGACGAGTGCGAGCGCAAGCGCGAAGCCCGCGAATTTCACGCCACCGTGCGGGGTCCACCCCATCGCGCAGACCCGGACCCGTCAGCGAATGGCGACGCCCCACGGCAACGCACCGACGGCGATGTCCGCGACCTTGGTGTTTGTTTCGGTATCGATCACGGCGACTGCGTTGGATCGACCGCAAGCGACGTAGAGTTTCCTGCCATCGGGTGTTATTGCCATATTCCACGGGCGTTTGCCCACGGCGATCCTGGCAATGATCGCGTTGGTCGCCGGGTCGACGACCTGCACCGTACCGTCGCCGCCTGAGCTCACGTAGACGCGCTTGCCGTCGGGCCGGACCGTGACCCCGTTGGACCGGCTTCCCGCCTTGATACGTGCCATGACCTCGTGAGTCGACACATCGAACACATTGATCATGTCCGCATTTTCCGCGGCGACATAGGCGCGCGACCCGTCCGGCAAGAAGCCGATGCCACGCGGACGATCGCCTACCTTCACCGACTTGACGACCTCGCCTTGAGCCATATCGACTACGTCGACGCTGTCGGCTTCCTCGCTGCTGACGTATAACCATCGGCCGTCGGGACTGAAAACCGCGTGCTCGGGGTTCTTCCCGCGCATTTTTATTCGTCGCACAACCTTTCCGTCGGCGGTATCCACGATGAGGACCTGATCATCTTCTTCCACGGCTGCAGAAAGCCATTTTCCATCAGGCGAAGCATAGATGCCTTCGGGCGATTTGCCCAACGGCGTCCTGCGGATGATCTCTCCCGTGCCGGTATCGATGGTCAGCACCACATTGCCATCTTGGTCGCTGACATAGAGGCGCTTTGCATCCGGCGCCAGGGCGATTCCACGCGGCTTACCGCCAACCTTGAACGTCGAGCTGATCTTGTCGGTCGCGATGTCGATTACTGAAATGGATGCGGAGCCCTCGTTGGAGACATACGCGAATGGCGCCGAGAGCGCGACGACGGAAGCAAAGATCAGGGAACCTATAAGGCAGGAAGCAAGCCGTCGCATATCGTTGGTTTTCCCTCGGGGACGCATCTAGCGCGAAATTGGAAGTGGTAACGCGATCGGTTATGCTACACGAGTCTCGCAGCAATCCACCAAGTCAAGGACGCACAACGAGCCATGCAGCGTGCGCATCCGTCGCCGGCCCGGCTCGTTCCCGGCAGCGTTGCGCTGATCCTCGTTGTTCAGCTCTACGCTTCGGGAGCTGATGCGCAAGTGCCGGTACGTATCGACCCCATCGTCGTCACAGCGACGCGTGCCGAAGCGCGTGCGTTCGATCTGCCGCTGTCGATCGACAGCGTGAACGCGACCCAGCTCCAGCAAGACCAGTTGCAGATCAATCTGTCCGAGTCGCTCGCGCGGGTTCCGGGCCTCGCAGTGCAGAATCGCTGGAACTACGCACAGGACCTGCAGGTCTCGTCGCGCGGCTTCGGCGCGCGGGCAAGCTTCGGCGTGCGCGGAATCCGTTTGTTCCAGGACGGAATTCCCGCAACCATGCCGGACGGTCAGGGGCAGACGGGGAGCTTCAGTCTTGCGTCGGCACAGCGCATCGAAGTTATGCGCGGACCGTTTTCAACTTTGTACGGCAACGCCTCGGGCGGCGTGATTTCGATTTTCACCAAAGACGGGCCGGATCCGCCGCAAGCACAGGCACAAATCATCGCCGGCAGTTACGGTACATCGAATGCGATCGCCAAGCTCGGCGGCGACGCACGCGGAATCAATTTCGTGCTTGCGGGCAATCATTTTGAGACGCGGGGCTATCGCGATCACAGCGAAGCATCCCGCGATCTTTTCAACGCCAAGCTCAAGTTCGACTTGGGGCAAGATACACACGTCACTATTATCGGCAATAGCTTGTATCAGCCCGAAGCGCAAGACCCGCTCGGGCTCGCGCGCACGCAATGGCGCGCCAATTCGCGGCAGGTCGACCCGACGGCCTTGCAGTTCGACACGCGCAAGACTGTTGGCCAGCAGCAGGGCGGGGTCACGGTCGAGCAAAGGTTGGGCGCGGACACCGCGCTGCGCGTGGCCGCGTACGGCGGGCAGCGGAGGGTACGCCAGTATCTCGCTCTCTCAGGAATAGGGCCTACATCGTCGGGCGGAGTCACCGATCTCGATGGAGAGTTTGGCGGCGTCGATGCACGGGTGAGCACGCGCGCATCGCTCGCGGGTGGGCCGCTGCTTCTGACGGTCGGCGCCGCGTACGATCGGCAGAATCAGTATCGGCGGGGGTTCGTCAACAACAATGGAGCGCTGGGCGATCTTCGTCGCGACGAGGACGACCGTGTCAGCAACAGCGACGCGTACCTGCAGGCGGAATGGACGCCGTTCCCGGCGATGTCGGCGCTCGCCGGCGTCCGCTATAGCGATGTCCGCTTCGTGTCCGACGATCACTACATGACGGCATCGAATCCGGACGACAGCGGCCGCGTCGGGTACACGCATACGAGTCCGGTCGCCGGCGTCCTGTGGCGCGTCGCGCGCGACTTGAACGCGTACGTCAACTGGGGAGAGGGATTCGAAACCCCGACCTTCATCGAGCTTGCCTATCGGGCCGCCGGCACCGGCCTCAATTTCGCCCTGCAGCCTGCGATTAGCCGCTCGACCGAGGCGGGAGTGAAGGCCTACGTCCTGGAACGGCAACGGGTCAACTTGGCGGCTTTCGCTATTGAAACGTCCAACGAAATTATCATCGATACAGCCACGGGCGGGCGAACGACATACAAGAACGCGAGCAAGACTCGCCGCCGCGGCGTCGAAGCCGCATGGGAGGGCGAGCTTGGCTTCGGCTTCACCGCATACGCGTCGTACACTTATCTTTCCGCCAAGTTTGCCGCAGACACGACATACGCGGAGCTCGCATGGTCTCGACCGGAATGGTTGGGTTTTGTTGCGGCGCTCGAGCTGCAATACGCCGACAAGCTCTACGTCAACGATCTCAACACCGACGCTGCGCCGCGTTACACTGTCGCCAATGCGCGGCTGGGAGTCGAACAGCATTACGGGGCGTGGACGCTGCGCGAGTTTGTTCGCGTGAACAACCTCGCCGCCCGCGATTACGTGCGCTCGGTGATCGTGGGCGATACGAACGGCCGATACTTCGAGCCAGCGGCGCGTCGCAATTACCTTGCGGGCGTGACGGTCAGTGCCAGGTTCTGATTCCGCAAACCGCTATACGAGTACGGCCATCGTGCTGCACTGGCTGATCGCAGCGGGTGCGATCGCGATGATCGCCCTCGGCTGGTGGATGGTATCCATCCCGAAGGATCCGCCGGGACCGCGGCTTGCTGCCTTCAACCTGCACAAATCGATCGGCATCTCGATATTTATGCTGATGCTCGTGCGCGTCGCATGGCGCGCCGCACACCGTCCCCCCGCATTGCCGCCCATGCCTCGATGGCAACGGCGCGCGGCGCGCACCAACCACGCGCTTTTGTACGCGTGCGTCCTGGTCATGCCGATGGCAGGGTTTATTGCATCATCGTTCTCCGGCAGGCCGATCGTGTATTTCGGAAACCCGCTGCCGCTGTGGCTGCCGAAGAACGACTCGGTTTCAAGGGTTTTCTATGCGATCCATTTCGTTACGAGCTGGGTGCTGGTCGCCGCAATAACCGTTCATGTGCTGGCCGCCATGAAACACCAGCTTGTCGACCGAGACGGGCTGATGCGCAGAATCTGGCCGTGGCGGAACGCCCACAGCGGCGCGCTCGGCGAGTTGGCGGAATGATTCCGCCCGTGGGACTTATCGGCGCATGCTCGCAGCAAGCAGCTCCGCCGTGGCCGCGTAATTGCCCTCGCGCGCAATGTCCAGCGCCGTCTTGCCGCGATCGTCCTTGAGATCCGCTCTCGCGCCGGAATCAAGCAGCAGCTTGACGGTCTCCGTCTTGCCGTAACCCGCGGCCCACATCAGCGCCGTCAAGTCGTGCACGTAGACCGCGTTCGGATCGATTCCTGCCTGCAGCAATAATTGCACGACACCGGTCTGCCCTTGCCCGGCTGCATAAGTCATGGCATTTTTTTTCAACCGGTCGACGGCGTTGGGGTCCGCCCCTTTCGCGATCAGCGATCTGACGATCTCGCTTTGGCCCGAGTGCGCCGCAGCCATCAACGGAGTAACACCGTTGACCGCCGCAAGGTTGACGTCGGTGCCGGCATCGATCATCTGCTCTGCCATGCGCGGCCGGTCGTTCTTGAGTGCAACCAGCAACGCGGTTTCGCCCAAACGATTGCGCGCGTTGGATGCGGCCCCGTCGCGAAGCGCCTGCCTTACGCCCGCCTCGTCGCCCGTGCGGGCGGCATTGAGCAGCCGCACATTTGCTGACGCCAGCCCGGGTGTCTTTGATGCGTTTCGATGGATTTGCGCTTTACTTAAAGCCGGCTCGATCGGGCGGACGCCCCGGCCGCGGTGTTCGCTCGGAGCCTGCGGCCCACAGGTTTGCAATCGACTGCAGATTGGACTATAAACCAAAGCGATCGGAGCGGCGCGGCGAGCTTGCCGGCACGAATTCCGATCTCAAGAAGAAGCCTTACCAGCACACCAGGAGGGACTCCATGTTGCGACACATAAGCAGATTCACGGGTATTGCCGCAGGTATTGCACTGGTCATCGCGGGCGTCGGCAGCGTGACCGGCCAGGAAACGGCGGGAAGCGCAACGACGACTTCCAAGGCCATGTCGGGCAATCTGACCCCGGTATCGCAAGCGATGCTCGATGCCGCGCCCTCAGATGCCAAGAACTGGATCCATCCCAACGGCAGCTATGACCAGACTCGCTACTACGCCGGCGCGCAGATCAACGGCGCGAACGTCGGCAAGCTCAAACCCGCCTTCGTATTTCAGACGGCGGTGCTTGAGTCGATGGAAACGGCGCCGATCGTCGTGAACGGCGTGATGTTCCTGACTACGTCGTTCAACCACGCTTACGCCATCGACGCGAAGACCGGCGAGGAATATTGGCATTACAAGCACAAGCTCGGGCCGATCGTCACCGTGTGCTGCGGCAACAACAATCGCGGCGTCGCGGTATCGGAGGGCAAGCTGTTCATGGGAACGATCGACGCCAAGCTGGTGGCGCTGGACGCCAAGACCGGAAAGCTCCTTTGGGAAACGCAGATCGCCGATCCCGACAAGGGCTACTCCGAAACCATGGCTCCCGCGTACGTCGACGGCAAGGTGCTCATCGGCACCAACGGGGGCGAGTACGGCGTTCGCGGCTTCGTCAAGGCGTTCGATGCGAACGATGGGAAGCTGCTGTGGACGTTCTACACGATTCCGGAAAAAGGACACGAAGGCATCTGGAATCCCAAGGATGCCACCGGCCGCGACATGCACCGCAACATCGACGCCGAAAAAGCGGCATTCGCCAAGGACAGCTCGTTCTATCAGACGCTGGGCGGCGGCGTATGGATGACCCCGGCGATCGACAAGAAAACGCGCACGGTGTTCTTTGTCGCCGGCAATCCGTCGCCGGACCTCTACGGTGCGATCCGCCCGGGCGACAATCTCTATACCAACTCCATCGTGGCGATCGATCTAGACAAGGGGACATACAAGTGGCATTTCCAGTACATCGCACACGATGTCTGGGACCTGGATGCAGTGAGCCCTACCATCCTGACGCAGGCGAAGGACGCGAGCGGCAAGATGGTCGACGTCGTCATTCACGGCGGAAAGACCGGCCACATCTACGTCCATGAGCGCAATACCGGCAAGCTGATCCGCTTTTCCGAGGCCATGATCCCGCAGGAGAACATGTGGGTGCTGCCGACCAAAGAGGGTGCGCGGATGTTGCCGGGCGCGAACGGCGGCGTGGAGTGGTCGCCGATGGCGGTCAATCCCAAACTTCGTCTCGCGTATGCCGCCAATCTGCATCAGCCGATGACGTATCACGTCGAGGAAGTGCCTTATCCTGGCGGCAAGCTGTGGCTCGGCGGCGCGTTCAAGACGATCCCGAGCGAGCAGCAATGGGGACAACTCGTCGCCGTCAATCTGGATACGGGGAAAGTCACGTGGAAGGTGAAGACGCCTCAGCCTCTGATCGGCGGCGTCCTTGCAACCGCAGGCGATCTGGTATTCAACGGTGAGGCGAACGGATGGTTCAAGGCGTATGACGCCAAGACCGGCAAGGAGCTGTGGAAGTACAACTGCGGAGCAGGCGTCAACGCCCCCGCTGTTTCGTACATGGTGGATGGCAAGCAGTACATCGCAGTTGCGGCGGGCGGCAATAATCAGATAGACGCCAAGCGAGGCAACAGTGTGTTCGTGTTTGCGATCCCTTAGCACTGTTCCGATAAAGCCACGCTCTAAGAACCAATCGCGGCCGCTCAGGTCAGACTGAGTGGCCGCTTTTCTTGTTAGTGATGCCCGGACTTCTCTTCATTCTGGTGCTTGCGCTCGCCGCATCCGCAGCGACGGCGCAAGACGATGCGGCTGTGCGGCAGAAGGCGGAAGTCTGTTCCGCCTGCCATGGGCCGAACGGCAATTCGCCGAATCCGGATTACCCCATTCTCGCCGGTCAGACCTGGCGCTATACGTACATTCAGCTCAAGGATTTCAAGGAAGGCCGTCGCAGCGACCCGCAAATGTCACCGATGGCTGCGAATCTTTCGACAGAGGACATGATCGCGCTCGGAAACTTCTTTGCGGCACAGAAACAGCTTCCCACCGGCTTCAAGGCCGATGGAGCCAAGGTTGCGGCGGGCAAGGCGAAATCGGACGAAGTTCTGTGCCCGATGTGCCATCTCGGCGGGTTCGTCGGACAAAACGAAATCCCCCGCGTCGCCGGTCAACACTACAAATACGTGAAGAAACAACTCGAGGATTTCAAGGCGCGGCGCCGTACCAATGATGCCGGTAACATGACCAGCGTCGCCAGCACGCTATCCGACCAGGATATCGAAAACCTATCGCAGTACATCGCGAACCTGTGAGGCGGGAGCGACAATCGCGATCTACTGCGGGGAAGGCGTCGTCTTCGGTCCAGCGATCTCAGGCAAGGTCGGAGCTTGTTATGCGCTACGCTTTTTTCACGACGATTCTGCGGCGCCAGGGAAGAGCTTCTTCGCTGCAGGACCGAGGCCCCACGATTGGACAATCGCACGCGCAGCGTCCGCCGCACTCCGGGACTCGAGCGCTGTCCGGCTGAAGCGCGGCGCGGGGGCAGGCTGGACGATACCGTCGACGCTCATGAACGTGCCTCGCGCTGTGCAGTGTGGATGTCTTGGCGCCTCGTCGAGATCGAGAACCGGCGCAAGGCAGGCATCGCTTCCGGCGGCGCGCGCACACCATTCGTCGCGTGCCTGCGTTCTGAAGATTGCCGCGAGCCGTTCGCGTTGTTTGGGCCAGTCCGCTTGCTTCCATTGGGGCTTCAGCGAAGGATCGTCGATCCCGCATTTTTCAAGAAGCACTGCATAGAACTGGGGCTCGATGGCGCCGACGGCCACGAAGCGCCCATCCGCGCATTCGTAGACTCCATACCACGGCGCGCCGCCGTCCAGCGCATTGCTGCCGCGTTCGTTGGTCCACATCCCCATCGAGTTGCGGCTATAGATGTTGGCCATCAACAGGGCGGCGCCGTCGACCATCGCCGCATCGACCACCTGTCCTTTGCCCGAGTTGCGTGCCTCCAGCAACGCGCACAAGTGCCGATGCACGACAGCACGCCGCTGATGGCAATGTAGTCGATGTCGTGCCCCGCCGTCCGTGCCAGCGGACCGTCCTGCCCCCATCCGGTCACGCGGCCGTAGATCAGCCGGGGGTTGCGCTCGAGACATTCGTAAGGCCCCAGGCCCAGCCGCTCCATCACGCCAGGACGAAATCCTTCGATCAGCGCATCGGCGCGCTCGATGAGCTCCATGGCAACGGCGACGCCGCCGGCACTCTTTAGATCCAGGTTGATCGTCGGCCTTCCGCGTTGAGTCGCATCCCTGCGGCTCTTTCCAAGTACATCGTCGATGCCCGAGCCGGGCGAGCGCGGCCTATCGATGCAGACGATCTCGGCGCCCATGTCCGCGAGCATCATGGCGCAAAAGGGCCCCGGGCCTATCCCGGCGATTTCGACGATCTTGATTCCTGCCAGAGGCCCCATCGCGTGCCTTTCCGAGGACGTTGTCGGCGGTTACCCTCCGGCGCCGTATTGGGTGCAGGAGCCGGACCAGGCATGATCGTACTTCCACACGCGGACTGCTGCATATCGTGCCGCGCGGCGATTCGCTGCAGGGCCTGGAGACGCCGTTGGGGAGCATTGCCGCTGCGCGTTGCGCGGAGTATGCTCACAGCGCCTTCCGCGTCATCACTCTAACAACAACATTCTCTCGCGGCAGCATCCAACCTAAGGAGTGCGCTCGTGTCCGTTTCCCTTTCTCTCACCGTCAACGGCAAGACCACCAGCGCGGACATCGATCCGCGCACATTGCTGGTCGAATTCATCCGCAACAACCTGGGTCTGACCGGAACGCATGTCGGGTGCGACACCGGCCAGTGCGGCGCCTGCACGATCCTGGTCGACGGCAACGCCATCAAGTCCTGCACCATCCTGGCCGTTCAGGCCAACGGATCGAAGATCACCACGATCGAGGGCCTTGCGACCAACGGTGAGATGCATCCGATGCAGGCGGCGTTCAAGGAGTGCCACGGGTTGCAATGCGGCTTCTGCACGCCCGGCATGGTGCTCTCCGCTATCGACCTCGTGCAGAAACACCCGAACGCCGATGAAGCGAAGATACGCGCCGAGCTCGAAGGCAACCTCTGCCGCTGCACCGGCTATCACAACATCGTCAAGGCCGTGGCGCAGGGCGCGGCCGCGATGAAAGGATAGGCCATGGGCGCAAACGATCTCAGCAGCGTCGGGCAATCAGTCCGCCGCAAGGAAGACAAGCGATTTTTGACCGGGGCAGGGCAGTTTACCGACGACGTCAATGCGCACAACCAGACCTGGGCGTACTTTCTGCGTTCTCCCCACGCCCACGCGAAAATACGCGGTATCGACACGACCAAGGCGAAGTCGGCGCCCGGCGTCGTGGCCGTATTTACCGGCGGTGACTTGACCGGGGTCAATGGACTGCCCTGTGGCTGGCTGATCACGGGTACCGACGGTCAGCCGATGAAAGAGCCGCCGCACCCCGTCCTCGCGCAAGGCAAGGTGCGCTATGTCGGCGACGGCGTGGCGCTGGTCATCGCGGAAACGTTGGCGCAGGCGAAGGATGCGGCAGAGCAGATAGAAGTCGACTACGAAGTGCTGGCCCCGGTGGTCGATCCCGTCGCGGCGTTGAAGTCCGGTGCGCCGCTGATCCATGACGGCGCTCCCGGCAACAAATGTTATACGTGGGCGCTCGGTGACAAAGCGGCGGTCGACGCGGCCTTCGCCAAGGCGGCGCACGTGACCAAGCTCGACATCGTCAACAATCGACTCATTCCCAACGCGATCGAGCCTCGTGCCGCGGTCGCGAGCTTCAACCGCGCCGACGACAGCTACACGCTGTATGTGACCAGCCAGAACCCGCACGTCGAGCGGCTGTTGATGACGGCATTCGTTCTGGGGCTGCCGGAAACCAAGGTGCGCGTCATCGCGCCTGACGTCGGTGGCGGTTTCGGCTCCAAGATCTACCTGTATCCGGAAGAGACCGCGCTGGTGTGGGCGTCGAAGCAAGTCAACCGCCCCATCAAATGGACCGCGGATCGCAGCGAAGCCTTCCTGTCCGACGCCCACGGCCGCGACCACGTTACGCACGCCGAGCTTGCGCTGGACAAGGACGGCAAGTTTCTCGGCATGCGCGTGCAAACGACCGCCGCGATGGGCGCGTACCTGTCGACGTTCGCGTCGTGCATTCCGACCATCCTGTATGCGACGCTGCTCGCCGGGCAGTACACCACGCCGGTGATCCATTGCGAAGTCACAGCGGTATTCACCAACACGGCGCCGGTCGACGCCTATCGCGGCGCCGGCCGGCCGGAAGCGACCTATGTCGTCGAGCGGCTCGTGCATGCCGCCGCGGTGGAAATGGGCATCGCCCAGGACGAGATCCGCCGGCGAAATTTCATTCGCAGCTTTCCCTATCAAACGCCTGTCGCGCTGACGTACGACACCGGCGGCTACGATGCCTGTCTCGACGAAGCCATGAAGCTCGCCGACGTCAAAGGCTTTCCCTCGCGCAAGTCCGAGTCCGCCAAACGCGGCAAGTTGCGCGGCATCGGCTACGCGTCATACATCGAGGCGTGCGGCATCGCCCCGTCGAACATCGGGGGCGCGTTGGGCGCGCGCGCAGGCCTTTACGAGGTCGGCCAAGTGCGCGTCAACCCGACCGGCGGCGTGACGGTGTTCACCGGCTCGCACAGCCATGGTCAGGGCCACGAGACGACGTTTGCGCAGGTGGTCGCGAGCAGGCTCGGTATTCCGATAGACAACGTCGAGGTCGTCCACGGCGACACGGGACGCATTCCCTTCGGCATGGGGACCTATGGCTCGCGCTCGCTGGCGGTGGGGGGAACCGCGATCGTGAAAGCGCTGGACAAGATCGTCGCCAAGGGAAAGAAAATCGCCGCGCATCTGCTCGAAGCCGCGGAAGCCGACGTCGAATTCAAGGATGGGAAGTTCACCGTTGCCGGCACCGATCGCAGCAAAGCCTTCGGCGAGGTCGCGCTAGCGGCGTATGTGCCGCACAACTATCCGCTGTACAAGCTCGAGCCGGGTCTGGACGAGACCGCGTTCTACGATCCAACGAACTTCACGTTTCCTGCGGGAACACATATCTGCGAAGTCGAGATCGATCCCGACACGGGTGACGTACAGATCCTGAACTTCTCCGCCTGCGACGACTTCGGCAACATCATCAATCCGATGATCGTGGAAGGGCAGGTGCATGGAGGACTCGCGCAGGGCATCGGCCAGGCGCTCCTGGAAGCGTGCGTCTACGACAAGGAAAGCGGACAGCTGCTCACGGGCAGCCTCATGGACTACGCGTTGCCGCGTGCGCACCATGTGCCATCCTTCAAGGTCGCGACCAAGGTCACGCCCTGCACGCACAATCCCCTGGGCGCCAAGGGATGCGGCGAGGCCGGCGCGATCGGCGCGCCCGCGGCGCTGATGAACGCGGTGCACGACGCGCTTGCCGGCGCAGGCGTGACCTATCTCGACATGCCGGCGACGCCGCAACGCGTGTGGACTGCGATACAGACAGCAAAACATTAGCGCAAGCCATCGATTCCGTCGTGGTGATCTCGTCGACCCACGAACGAACGGGCGACAAGGGACTTTGCGTTCACCGGACAGGCTCAGGGCGAACGGATGTGAACTGGGCGAGGTGCCGACGCACCAACGCATCGATGTGAGTGAAGATTAAGGAGGCACCATCATGTACGCATTCGAATATCAACGTGCCAAATCGGTCGCGGACGCCTCGTCGGCGCTGGCCAAGACAGGCGGGAAAGCACTCGCTGGCGGCCAGAGCCTCGTCGGAGCGATGAAGCTGCGCCTGGCCAATCCCGGAACGGTCGTCGATCTCTCCGGTATACCCGATCTCAAGGGCATCAAGAAGAACGGATCAGGCGACAATGCGGCAATCGTGATCGGCGCGCTGACCACGCACGCCGAAGTCGCATCGTCACCGGTCGTCAGGCAGGCGATTCCGGCGCTCGCCGAGCTCGCCGAGGGGATCGGCGACCGCCAGGTCAGAAATCGAGGCACCATCGGCGGCTCGATCGCCAACAACGATCCCGCGGCGGACTACCCCGCCGCGGTCCTGGCGCTGGGTGCGACCGTGCAGACCAACAAGCGCAAGATCGCCGCCGACGATTTCTTCAAAGGAATGTACGAAACGGCGCTGGCCGCCGACGAGATCATCACATCGGTGAGCTTCCCGATTCCGAAAAAAGCGGCGTATGTGAAGTTTCCGCAACCCGCGTCGCGCTTCGCGCTGGTGGGTGTTCTGGTCGCCGACACGCGCGGCGGCATTCGGGTCGCTGTGACAGGTGCGGCCGCGCACGTGCATCGCGCGACCGCGATCGAGAATGCGCTGGCGAAGAGTTTCACGGCGGACGCCGCCAAGGCGGTGAAGATTTCGTCCGATCACTTGAACAGCGATCTGCATGGATCGGCAGAATACCGCGCGCACCTTGTATCGGTGCTGGCGTCGAGGGCGGTTGCAGCGGCGCGCTAGAACGGGAAGGATCGGCGTGCCGCTCGCGCCGACCCTACCGTTCCCGATCGCGGTTGAGCTACTGCTGGACCAGCGGCGCCTTGCTGGGCTGGACGCTCCTACGCGTGGTAGAGGGTGCCCTTGGCTTTCGCGGCATGCGTCGCGATCAAGTCCATGAGCGGCGGCGACAGGCAATCATAAGGCTCCAG
>VBCZ01000017.1:7764-10652 GCA_005889025.1 Betaproteobacteria bacterium | reverse complement strand
TGAAGCGCTGGCTGTTCGGCTATTTCACGGCTGTCGCGCGGCGCTGCGGCGCCGACATCCTCGATGGCCGGCCGGTGTCGTTCGCCGACCGTCTGCGTTACGCCATTGGCAATCTTCTGGTGTACGGCCCGCTGCGCAACGTGCTCGGCATGAGCCGCATCCGCGTTGCGTATACCGCGGGTGCGGCGATCGGGCCGGACCTGTTCCGCTTCTACCGTTCGATCGGCGTCAACCTGAAGCAACTGTACGGCTCGACCGAGACCTGCGCCTACGTCTGCCTGCAGCCGGACCGCCGCGTGAAGTTCGATACCGTCGGAGAGGCCGCGCCCGGGGTCGAGATCAAGATTGCCAACAACGGCGAGGTTCTGGTTCGCGGACCGATGCTGCTCAAGGAGTATTACAAGCGTCCCGACGCGACCGCGGAATCCATCGACGCCGAGGGTTACTTTCATACCGGCGACGCCGGCTTCTTCGACGAGAGCGGACAGCTCAAGATCATCGACCGGGCGCGATGTACGCGCCGAACTACATCGAGAACAAGCTCAAGTTCTTCCCGCACATCAAGGAAGCGGTGGCTTTCGGCAACGGCCGCGACAAGGTCTGCGCCTTCATCAACATCGACATGGGCTCCGTCGGCAACTGGGCCGAACGCCGCGGGATTCCCTATGCGGGCTATACCGACCTCGCCGCCAAGCCCGAGGTCTACCAGCTGATCAAGGAATGCGTCGAAAAGGTCAACGCCGAGCTCGCGCAGGAAGGCTCGCTCGCGGATTCGCAAGTTCGGCGCTTTCTGATCCTGCACAAGGAGCTCGATCCGGACGACGACGAGCTGACACGCACGCGCAAGGTGCGGCGCAATTTCATCGCGGAGAACATCGAGACGCAGGTCAAGTTCGAGGACGGCCGAACCGGGATAGTGAACGCGGACTTGAGGATCGTCGACGTCGCGTACCGCACTCCGCTCGCGAAGGCGGCATGAGGCTATGTGTCGAACATAAGCTCCCATCGGGTCGATCTCGCAGCTAATTCATGGCCGACCTGACGCTCGAGGACCGGATCATCTTTCACGACGCCATCGAGACGATGGAGGTCGATTTTCGCAATATGACCTTCAGAAATGCGGAGGGTTGCGTGATCGCCCCCGAGGCCTGGGACCGTTTCGCGCTTCGCGGCAAGAGCACGAACGTCGCCCACAGCCTCGGCACCGTGCGTACGGGCGCGAGCGAGGACACGCTGCGGGCCATTCGCGAGCAGGCCGGACGCGAGATGTCTCGCGCGAACATTTTTGCGACGCGGGATCAGGCAATGCAGGCGCTCGGCGAGATGCGCAAGCGCCGGTCGGACAGCGGCGAGGCAGTCGGAGGAGCTTTCCTGCGCGCCGAAAACATCCATCTGCGCTTTGGCGGCGTCAAGGCGATCACCGGGGTGAGCTTCCACGTCGATCGCGGCGAAATCTCCTCCATCATCGGCCCGAACGGCGCGGGCAAGAGCTCCATGCTCAACATCATCAACGGCGTCTATCGCCCGCAGGCCGGAACGGTGACTTTTCTCGGCAGGACGCACCACCATATGCGTCCGCACGAAGCCGCCGAGCAAGGCATTGCGCGCACCTTCCAGAACATCGCGCTGTTCAAGGGCATGTCGGTGCTCGACAACATCATGACCGGCCGTAATCTCAAAATGAAGGCCAACTTCGTGTTGCAAGCCGTGTTCTGGGGACCGGCGCGGCGCGAAGAGCTGGAGAACCGTCGCAGGGTCGAGGCGGTCATCGATTTCCTCGAAATACAGCACATCCGCAAGGTGCCCGTGGGGCGGCTGCCTTACGGCCTGCAGAAACGGGTCGAGCTCGGTCGAGCGCTCGCCGCCGAGCCTGTCCTCCTGCTGCTCGACGAGCCGATGGCGGGTATGAACGTGGAGGAAAAGCAGGACATGTCGCGCTTCATCCTGGATGTGAACGAGGAGTTCGGCACGACGATCCTGCTGATCGAGCATGACATGGGAGTCGTGATGGACATCTCCAACCACGTCGTTGTGCTGGACCACGGCGAAAAGATCGCCGAGGGGACGCCCGACGATGTTCGCGCGGATCCAGTCGTCATCCGCGCATATCTGGGCGCGGGCTGAAGACAAAAGGGATCGAGCGTTCATGCAGTTCTTCCTCGAGGTCCTGATCGGCGGTTTGCTTTCCGGAATCATGTATTCGCTGGTGGCGATCGGATTTGTTCTGATCTACAAGGCTTCCGGTGTGTTCAACTTCGCGCAGGGAGCGATGGTGTTCTTCGCGGCGCTCACCTGCGTAAGCCTCGTGGAGCGCGGCCTGCACTTCTGGCTGGCGCTGCCGCTTACGCTTGCCGCGATGGTGGCGCTTGGCCTGTTGACCGAGCGCATCGTGCTGCGGCCGCTGGTCAATCAGCCGCCGATCACGCTGTTCATGGCGACCATCGGGCTGACCTTCTTCATCGAAGGCCTGGCGCAGTTGCTGTGGGGCGCGCAGCCGCATGGTCTCGACATCGGGATTCAGGATGAGCCGTGGGAATTGATCATGAACGCGACCGGCTTGAATATTTCCAAATTCGATGTGTCGGTTGCCGGCATAGCCGCGTTGCTGGTCACCTCACTGGCGCTTTTCTTCAGTCGGACCCGCATCGGCCGCGCGCTGCGAGCGGTCGCCGACGATCACCAGGCGGCGCTTGCTGTCGGAATCCCGTTGCAGCAGATATGGGGCATCGTCTGGGCAGTCGCCGGATTCGTCGCGCTGGTCGCGGGGATGCTGTGGGGCGCGCGCAACGGCATTCAGTATGCGCTGACGTTTCTCGCGCTCAAGGCCCTGCCGGTCCTCATCCTCGGCGGTTTCGAATCGATCCCCGGCGCGATCGTCGGCGGGCTGA
>VBCZ01000017.1:0-7590 GCA_005889025.1 Betaproteobacteria bacterium | reverse complement strand
TACGCCGAGGACCAGCAGATTTTTCCGATCCGCCAGGACCGGATCGCGATCGCGTTGCTGCTTGCGTTCGCGTTCCTGGTCGTGCCGCTCATCGCCAACGAATACTGGCTCGACGCGATTCTGGTTCCACTGCTGATCTTTGCGCTGGCGACGCTCGGCCTCAACCTGCTCACAGGCTACGCCGGCCAGCTCTCGCTCGGGACCGCGGCGTTCATGGCCGTCGGCGCGTTTGCAGCGTACAACTTCATGCTGCGTGTGCCCGGCATTCCGCTCCTGCTTGCCTTTGTGCTGGCGGGCGTGTGCGCGGCGCTGGTCGGCATCGTGTTCGGATTGCCGAGCCTGCGCATCAAGGGTTTCTATCTGGCCGTGGCGACGCTCGCAGCGCAATTCTTTGTCGTCTGGGCGCTGACCAAATTCGGCTGGTTCTCGAACCACAGCACATCGGGCGTGATCAATGCGCAGAAGATGACCATCCTGGGCTATTCGTTCGACTCGCCCGTCGCGAAATATCTGCTGGTGCTGTCGATCGTCGCGGCGCTGGCGCTTGCCGCGAAGAACATATCGGGATCAGGATTCTGCATACCAAGCTGCTGGCATTCGCGATCAGCTCGTTCTATTGCGGCGTCGCCGGCGCGCTTTACGCATTTGCCTATCTCGGTACGGTGGAGCCCGAGGGCTTCAATCTCGATCTGTCGTTCCGGATATTGTTCATGGTGATCATCGGCGGGGCCGGCAGCATACTGGGGTCGTTCCTCGGCGCGGGTTTCATCGTGCTGCTGCCGATTTTCCTGAATACCATCGCCCACCCGCTCGAGCTCTCACTGGGCGTGCAGCTGCCGCCCGGGCTGATGTCCAACCTGGAGCTCATTGTATTCGGCAGCCTGATCATCTTTTTCCTGGTTGTCGAGCCGCACGGGCTCGCGCGGCTCTGGCAGATCGGCAAGGAAAAGCTGCGGCTATGGCCGTTTCCCCATTGACACATGGAGCGGTCTAGCGAATGCTGTTTGACTCGAACTCCGTCAAGGAGTTTTTCACAGGAGGAGCATCATGAAGTTCAGTAAAGCGGCGCTGCTCGGTCTTGCGCTGTTCGGCGCGACGACCATGGCATCGGCCCAGAACGAGCAGTTCATTCCAATGAACGGGTACTGGGTCGGCCCGTACGCTCCGGGGGGCTCCGGCATCTTCGGTGGCTTCATCGACTACATCAACATGCTCAACTCGCGCGACGGCGGGGTAAACGGCGTCAAGCTCACCTACGAAAAGTGCGAGACCGAGTACAACAACGCCCGCGGTGTCGAGTGCTACGAGCGCGAGAAGAAGAAAGGCCCGACCGGCGCGACGGTGATCCATCCGCTGTCGACCGGGATCACCTACTCGCTGATCGACAAAGTGGCCGCGGATCATATTCCGATGATCTCGCTGGGATACGGCCGCACCGACGCGAGCGACGGCCGGGTGTTCCCGTATGTCTTTCCGCTGATCACCAACTACTGGTCGCAGAACACCGCTAAGATCAAGTTCATCGGCATGAAGGAAGGCGGGATGGACAAGCTCAAGGGCAAGAAGATCGTCAACATCTACCACGACTCGGCCTACGGCAAGGAAACGATCCCGATTCTGGATGCACAGGCGAAGAAGTATGGCTTCGAAGTTACGCACATCCCGGTGGCGCACCCCGGCAACGAGCAGGGCGCGCAGTGGCTGCAGATCCGGCAGATCAAACCCGACTGGGTGATCCTGCGCGGCTGGGGCGTGATGAACCCGACGGCGCTCAAAGCCGCCGCCAAAATCGGGTTCCCACGCGATCACATCATCGGCGTGTGGTGGTCCGGCGCCGAGGAAGACACGATTCCCGCCGGCGCCGCGGCAAAGGGCTATATCGCCGCCGGCTTCAACGTCGCGGGGTCGAACTTCCCGGTGATCCAGGAGATAAAGAAGTACGTCTACGCCAAGGGCAAGGGAGAGATGGAGGACCAATCGCGCATTGGCTCCATCTATTACAACCGCGGCGTGGTCCATGGCATCGTGACGGTCGAGGCGATTCGCACCGCGCAGGCCAAGTTCGGCAAGGGCAAGCCGATTACACCCGAGCAGATGCGCTGGGGGATCGAGAACGAACCACAGCGGCCACGGCCTCGTGCGCATCCAGCAGTGGGACGGCGAACATTGGAAGGTCGCCTCCGACTGGATCGAGCCGCATCACGACCTGCTCGACCCGATGTACAAGGATTCGGCGCTGGCCTACGCCAAGGAGAAGAACATCACGCCGCGCGACTGCTCGAAAGACACGTGATTTCGCAGTGATTGTGCCCTCTCCCGCGTGCGGGAGGGGGCATTCTGCAAACGATCGTTTTGCCGACACCTGACGATGACGCCCGACGCCGCAATTGCGACGCAGACGCAGAGATACCTCTCGGTCAACAATATCGAGGTCATTTACGATCACGTCATCCTTGTGCTGAAAGGCGTATCGCTCGAGGTTCGTCAAGGCGGAATCGTCGCGCTGCTCGGCGCCAACGGCGCCGGGAAGACCACGACGCTTAAGGCGATTTCCAACCTGCTGCGCACCGAGCGCGGCGACGTCACCAAAGGCACGATCGAATTCAAGGGCAAGCGCGTGGACCGGCTCACGCCCAACGAGCTGGTGAAGATGGGCATATGCCAGGTGATGGAAGGACGGCATTGCTTTGCGCATCTGACGGTCGACGAGAACCTGCTGACCGGCGCATTCACGCGCAGCGCTTCGCGCGCCGACATCAGGGCCGATCTCGAGAAGGTATACAGCTACTTTCCTCGACTGAAGCAGCGGCGGACGAGCCTCGCGGGCTATACCTCCGGCGGCGAGCAGCAGATGACCGCGGTTGGACGCGCGCTGATGGCACAGCCCTCGATGATTCTGCTCGACGAGCCGTCGATGGGCCTTGCGCCGCAAATCGTCGAGGAGATATTCGAGATCGTCCGCGATCTGAATCAGAAGGAAAAAGTGAGCTTCCTTCTCGCCGAGCAGAACACCAATGTCGCGCTGCGCTTCGCCGACTATGGATATATCCTGGAAAACGGGCGCGTGGTCATGGATGGCGCCGCAACCGAGCTCGCGCAGAACGAGGACGTGAAAGAATTCTATCTCGGCCTCTCGAGCGCCGGACGCAAGTCGTTTCGCGATGTGAAACACTATCGTCGAAGAAAGCGCTGGCTCGCGTAGCCACGTCGATAAGCGGCGCCTGACGCACGCATACTTCGTTACGCGCCCCCTCGGCGATGCTCATGTACTACTTGTGTACACTCCGCTCGCCTCGGGACGGGCGCCTGGTCTCTCGCGCGACCATCCTCGCTTCTCGCCACGGCTACCATGATGGCCTGTCTTATATGAACCTCGACGCCTTGCGCAAACATTGCGCGACGCTCTCCGGCACGACGCGCGATACCAAATGGGGCGCCGACGAAGTGTATTCGGTCGGCGGCAAGATGTTTCGGCACGACGCGCGATACCAAATGGGGCGCCGACGAAGTGTATTCGGTCGGCGGCAAGATGTTTGCGGTTTTCTGGATCGACAAGGGAAAGGCGAGGACCGTCTCGTTCAAGTGCGATCCCGAGCGATTCCTGGAGCTCACCGATCAGAAGGGCATCGTTCCAGCCCCATACCTCGCCCGCGCGCACTGGGTTCAGGTGCAGGACGCGAAGGCGCTGATCGACCCGGTAGCGCGCGAGCGGGTAGGACGCTCCTATGACCTGGTATTTTCCAGGCTGACGCGCAAGCAACAGACGGAAATCCGCGGCACGCCAGCCCGCGATCGCTAAAGCAGTGCAATGAACGAGCATTTCGACACGCTCGAAACGCGCGACCCGAGTCTGCGAGAGCGAGCGCAAATGGCCGCGTTGCCTGCGCAAGTGGCCCACGCCAAGGCGCGCACGCGCGCCTACGCCACACTTCTTGCGGACGTCGATCCGCGCGACATCGGCTCGCTCACGGCGCTCGAGCGACTGCCTGTTGTGCGCAAATCCGAGCTTCTCGAATTGCAGCAAAGCAACAGGCCTTTTGGCGGCTTTGCCGCGACACGCTGGGGAGAAGCGCGGCTGGTGTTCGCATCGCCCGGGCCGATCTACGAGCCCGAGGGGCGCGATGCGGACCACTGGCGCATCGCCCGGGCCCTTTTTGCCGCAGGATTTCGCGCCGGAGAGCTCGTGCACAACTGCTTTTCCTATCACTTAACGCCGGGCGGTGCGATGCTCGAAAGCGGCGCGCATGCGCTGGGCTGCACGGTGTTTCGCGGCGGCACGGGCCAGAGCGAACAACAGGTCCGGGCGATGACCGATCTCAAGCCGCAGGGTTATGTCGGAACGCCGTCTTTTCTTCGCATCATTCTGGACAAGGCCGCGGAGCTGGGCGTTACGCTCGGCAGCGTCACCAAGGCGCTGGTGTCGGGTGAGGCGTTCCCGTCGTCGCTGCGGGACGCATTCGCTGCCAAAGGTATCGCTGCTTATCAGGCGTATGCCAGCGCGGACGTGGGCTCGATCGCGTACGAGTCGATCGCCCGCGACGGATTGATCGTCGACGAAGGCGTGCTCGTTGAAATCGTTCGGCCCGGCACCGGCGAGCAGGTCGATGAAGGCGAGGTAGGAGAGGTGGTCGTGACGCTCCTTCACAATCGGGAATATCCGCTGATCCGCTTCGGCACCGGTGATCTGTCGGCGGTGCTCCCCGGCATATCGGCGTGCGGCCGCACGAACATGCGCATCAAGGGCTGGCTCGGCCGCGCCGATCAGACCGCCAAGGTCCGCGGCATGTTCGTTCATCCGTCGCAGGTGGCAGCGATCCTCAAACGCCACCCGGAAATCGTGCGCGCGCGGCTCGTCGTCGATTCCACGGACGGCGCGGACCGCATGACCTTGCACGCGGAGGTCGCGCACAACGCTTCGTCCAACACCGACTCGATCTTGGCATCGATCCGCGACATCACCAAGCTTCGCGGCGAAGTCGCGTTTCATAATCCCGGCGACCTTGCCAACGATGGCAAGGTGATCGACGATACGCGCAAGTACGATTGACCTTTTCGTCGGCGCTCGCGGGGCCGGGCGATGCCCGAGGCCCGGCGCCAACGACGCCTTTGCACGACGCAGTTCAGCGCGCGTGCTAGGATTGCAGCGCAACAACCGCGGAATGTCATGCCCACGACCGATCGCTCCGCCGACCCGTTGACGCCGCTCGCGCAGGAGACGCTGGGAGCTATCGCGGCAACCGGCGTCGTGCGCAGTTTTCCGAAAAATTCCGTGCTCATCAACGAGGGTGATACCGGCGACTCGCTGTTTATCGTTTTGTCGGGACGGGTGAAGGTCTTCGCCAGCAACGAGGCGGGGCGCGAAATCGTTCTCAGCTTCTTCGGCCCCGGGGAGTATGTCGGCGAGATGTCGCTCGACGGCAGCCCTCGCTCGGCATCGGTGATGACCGTCGAGCCGACCTCCTGCGCCGTGGTCAATCGCGCCAGCTTCCGCGAATTCATCCTCGCGCATCCCGAGTTCGCGCTGCACTTGATCGAGAAGCTCATCCAGCGCGTGCGCGCCACCACCGAGAGCGTGAAAAGCCTGGCTCTATCCGACGTCTATGGCCGTCTGGTTCGCCTGATCATGACGCTTGCCGTCGAGCGCGACGGCGCGCTGATCGTTCCGGAAAAGCTGACGCAGCAGGACATCGCCGAGCGGGTCGGTGCATCGCGCGACATGATCAGCCGCCTGCTCAAGGATTTGGTCGCGGGCGGTTATCTGGTCATCAAGGAAAAGACCATCACGGTCCTCAAAAAACCGCCCTCGGGCTGGTAGGACATCGCCCTTGTTTTTGTAGGCCCGAATTCATTCGGGCGCGGCGATCGACGGTGCAGCCCGTGCGAACGAATTCGCACCTACAGCCCCGCAACACCGGTTTCATTCGGGCGGGTGTCGGGCCGACCGCGACACGTTCGTATCGCGGCTTTTTGGAAGTTTCATGAATTTTCCGGCGATTTCTGCCGGAATCCGCCACTAGAGCCTTCGCGCTCCACACCCTACAGTGAGCATGTCCCGCGCGAGGTCCACCGCAGCGGGTCCGGTGGGTGGAGATGTCGGATCACTCGCCGTGAATACAAACCAGAGGAGCCAATCATGTTCAAGAGGAAGGATTTGCGATCGACCAGGGGTCGCCTTGGCGCATCGTTCAAAGTGGCGTTCATCGTCGCAGCGATAGGATTTGTCGCGCTCGCGTTCGAGCAGACCCGGTTTACCACCGCACCAGCCAACGCCAACGCGGCGACCTCGTCGGTGTCCTCGCGCGCTGCGACCGCGCAATCGACGCTGCCGACGTCCGCGTCGGAAGGTGTTCCTTCGTATTTTCCGTCGCGGTTTGCGCCGCCGAGCGGCGAGATCGAGGCTCAGCCGTCGACGTTCTAAACTCGATCCGGCTCCGGCTGCCGGACAAGGGAAGCGCGGACGAACACGTCCTTGCGCTTCTTTTGCGTCCGACCACCCAAGTCGAAGTGGCGAGAGCACCTGCATCCAGCAACCAAGCCCTTCGCGCTGCTTCTTGGTTGGTCGCGCATCGACACGTGACCGACCCGGGACAGCGCGGCCGAATGAATTCGGCCCCGCAACCGATGTTTTGCGGCGATCACAGCGTCTTCGACATGCTCCGCGCGAGCTGCGGCGCGGCAACGGCGAGTATTGATGGCGCGAGCCTCGCGATCGTCAGATGCCGCCCATGCAAACGTACTTGACCTCGACGTACTCGTCGATGCCGTATTTCGAGCCCTCGCGGCCGAGTCCCGATTGCTTCACGCCGCCGAAGGGAGCGACCTCGGTGGTGATGAGGCCGGTGTTGACTCCTACCATGCCGTACTCGAGCGCCTCGGCGACTCGCCATATACGACCGATGTCGCGGGAATAGAAATACGACGCAAGGCCGAACTCGGTCCGATTGGCGAGCTCGACGACTTCCTCATCGCTTTTGAAACGGATCAACGGCGCGACCGGTCCGAACGTTTCCTCTCGGAAAATCTTCATATCCGCGGTGACGCCGGTGAGCACAGTGGGCTCGTAGAAGGTCCCGGGGAAGTCGCGTCCGCCACGTGCTCCTCGACCTTGTCCAGTGCGTCGCGGTTGATCAGCGGTCCCTGCATGACGCCCGGTTCGGTGCCGGCACCGACCTTGAGGGCCCGCACTCGCTCGGCAAGCTTCGCAGCGAACGCATCGTAGACCTTGTCGTGCACGAACAACCGATTCGCGCATACGCAAGTCTGCCCCGTGTTGCGATACTTGGAAACGATCGCGCCTTCTGCCGCGGCATCGAGGTCGGCATCGTCGAAGACGATGAAGGGGGCGTTGCCGCCCAGCTCGAGCGAAATCTTCTTGACCGTCGGGGCGACTTGCTTCATCAGCAGGCGGCCGACCTCGGTGGACCCGGTGAACGAAAGCTTGCGCACGACGGGATTCGACGTCATCTCGCCGCCGATGGCCGGCGCATCGCCGGTGATCACATTGAGCACGCCTGGCGGGAATCCCGCGCGAACGGCAAGCGCCGCCAGCGCCAGGGCGGAATACGGCGTTGCCTCCGCAGGCTTGATGAT
>VBCZ01000204.1 GCA_005889025.1 Betaproteobacteria bacterium | reverse complement strand
TCGGTCCCGGCGCGGGATTGCCGTTGGGCAGATAGAGGCAACCGACGACGATGTCGCCGATGACGGCCTCGATGTAGCGGCTGTGCAGGTCCTCCGGATCGCCCGGCAGCGCGCGTCGCCGTTCGACGGGCTCAGCCCGGCGCGCGAGGATGGCGACGCCGTTCCAGCCTTTCTGGCCGTGCCAGACGACGCCGTAGCCTGCATTACGTATCGCAGCTTCGGGAAACCGCTCGTGAGGCACCTTCAATTCCTGCAGGCACGCGATATCAGGACGCGATTCTTCGAGCCAGCGTAAGAGCGACGGCAGCCGCGCGGTGATGCCGTTGATGTTGAACGTGGCGATTTTCATGATTCGACTGATATCGGCCTGCCCTGAGGGAAGCCCCGATTTGACTCAGTCGTCCGGGTCTATTGGCGCATGCGCAGATTAACAGCCTAGCCACGCTAAGCGCCGGCCGTAATCGTTATCCGAGAGTGGCTCAGCAGGCATTCAACGCGCGTGTCAGCTTTCCGGGACAACCAGCGCGCCAAGCGATTACCGAGGCATCGCGCAACGCGGTGAAGCGGGCCGGGATCAGCCACTTTCGCTCGCACGTTCTGCAGCATCCCGGGCAAGCTGGCACATGCCGGCCGGCATGCCATGGCATGCTACGGCGGCCCTCGCATCGCTTCCGCGCCGGGCGCCTGTGAGGCGGACTGATTTACGCGATTCTCAGCGTCGCTATGGACAGGCTTCCGGCTTGGCAGCACCGGCAGGCACCCGCAGCGAAAACCGACCTGTCTTCTTCGCGTCTGGTTGCGCGGGCGCCGCCACTTTCCTGACGACGACATTGTTAGCGATCATCGCGCCGATCACCAGTGCAGCACCGACGAACTCGATCGGTTGGAAATGATGTCCCTGGGCGATGCGTATCGCGAACACGGTGACCGGAACGAAGTTGATGAACAGTATCCCGTTGGTTACACCAAGCAGCTTGTTGCCCGCATTCCACGACAACACGCCGAGCACGGAAGCGATGCCGATGATATATGCGAGTTGCCAGCCGACCGATTCGACGTCGCCCGCGCTCGGGGTGGAGACGTAGCCGGTCGCGATCGCTATCATCGTCAAGCCAAGAATGGCCGGCAGGCTGAGCATGCACGTGAGCGCCGTATAGCGAAGCGGTGACCACGACGGAAACTCTGCCGCGCCCAGCGAATAGATCACCCAGCTCACCGCGCCAAGAAACATCATCAGGTCGCCAACGCCGGTGCCGCCCGCGAAGCCACGAAGCCACCAAGCCACCACCGCGGCTACCAGCGGCTGGGTCGCCATGATGATGGCGCCATGCTCGGGCCGCGAATGTTGCAGACCGACGAAGAGCAATAGGCCAAGTCCTGCGAAGCCAGCCGTACCCAACAGCGCAGCCCGCAGTCCGCGCCCCTCCAGCTTCAGCGCTTGTGGCCCCTCCGCGAGCGCGAGCAAGCCGACGAAGATGATCGCGGTGATCCCATAGCGGATCGCGGTCATGTGAAACGGATCGAGCACTGGCAGGGTCACCATCGCAACCGGAAACAATCCGCCCCACGCGATGGCGGCCATAAGCAATAGACCGGCGCCACGCAGCGATGTAACTCTGTTCATGCATTCTCCTTCCTCATGCATCTATGGTTCGAGGCGATGACCCAATAGCACGCCGATTTGAGCGTATTGTCGGGTAATAGCGAGGGCGCTCGCAAACGCGCTTTATGCATGGATTGCATGAGCTCTTGGAATGGATGCATAAACAGCGAGCAAACCGTTTGATCCGGTCCGATAAGCAAGCGATACGGCAGATCAACTCGAAAGCGATGCGGGCGCCGGCCATCTGCGGCACACTAAAGAACAGGTCTCGCTTTTGGCAACGCAGCGGGTCGCCAGGATGTCGAACCGGATCGATTCGGTGACGCGACCCTCACCAACGTCTGCTAGGGAGGCGCCGTCGTCTTTTCGATCAACTGTACCAGGGAGTACAGGCATGGCACGCATCATCGGCGGCATCGCCGCCTCGCACACGCCGACCATCGGCTTCGCCTACGATCGCAACAAGCAAGACGACCCAGTGTGGGCGCCGATCTTCGAGAGCTTCGCGCCGCTGTCCGCCTGGCTCGCCGAGAAGCGTCCAGACGTCCTGCTGTGGATCTACAACGATCACGT
>VBCZ01000016.1:24436-25318 GCA_005889025.1 Betaproteobacteria bacterium | reverse complement strand
GCCTGCCCGAGGTCATGCTCGGCATCGTCCCGGGTTGGGGGGGCATCAGGCGGCTTCCCCGACTTATCGGCGCGCCCGCAGCGCTGGATTTACTTCTATCGGGGAAGACAATCGACGCGCGGAGGGCGAAGAAACTGGGATTGGCCGATGAATGCGTGCCACCGCGCGTGATGGAAAACGCGGCGCGCGGCGTTCTCTTCGCCCACCCGACTCTGCGGCGCGCGCCCTTCCCCTTGTCGCTGTCGCTGGCCGGGCCCATACGGCCCATCATCGCGGCGCAGGCTCGCAAGCAGGTGGAGAAGCGAGCGCGTCGTGAGCATTACCCGGCCCCGTACGCGATTCTCGATACCTGGGTCAAATACGACGGAGATGCGCTGGCCGCGCCGGCCACGGATTCGGCGTCCGTCGCGCACCTTCTGCAGACACCGACAGCGGCCAATCTCATCCGCGTGTTCAAGCTGCAGGAACGACTGAAAAGTTTCGGTCGCGACAGCGATGCCCTTACCTCTGTCTCCTCTTCCCGTGAGAGAGGAGAACAAAATGAGCCGCTGCGCGACTTGCATCGTCCGGCGCAGCACGTGCATGTCGTAGGCGCCGGCACTATGGGCGGCGACATCGCCGCGTGGTGCGCATTGCGCGGGCTGACCGTGACCTTGCAGGACCAGAACGCAGAGCGGCTCGCGCCCGCGTTTGCGCGCGCCGCCGGGCTTTTTGCCGAGCGCCTCAAGGACCCCCTGCGCGCACGCGACGCGCTGGATCGCATCATCCCCGACGTCGCCGGCGACGGCGTTGGCCGCGCCGACGTGATCATCGAGGCGATCTTCGAGAACCTCGAGGCCAAGCAGCAACTGTTCAAACATCTGGAAACCAAAGCCCGGCCGG
>VBCZ01000016.1:23828-24427 GCA_005889025.1 Betaproteobacteria bacterium | reverse complement strand
GCATTCCGCTCGAAAAAATCGGAGCCGCGCTCGCCGATCCGAGTCGCCTGGTCGGACTGCACTTCTTCAACCCGGTGCCGCGGATGATGCTGGTAGAGATCGTGTCAGGCGCCGACACCCTGGCGAGTCTCGTGCCGCAGGCAGCCGCGTTTACGCGTCAGATCGACAAACTCCCCCTCCCGGTTAAAAGCGCGCCGGGATTCCTGGTCAACCGCATTCTCGCGCCCTATCTCATGGAAGCGATGCGCTGTGTAGACGAAGGGATCGCCCCGGAGACTGTCGACGAAGCGGCGCTGGCCTTCGGCATGCCTGTGGGTCCGATCGAGCTCGCCGACACCGTAGGGCTCGACATTTGTCTCGCCGTCGGCAAGATGCTCGACCCTGATGCAAACTCTCCCAAGCGCCTCACCGAATTGATCGCCGCCGGCAACCTCGGTCGCAAGACCAAGCGAGGGTTCTATGATTGGTCCAGCGGGAAGGCCGCCAAGGGTCCTGCGGGGAGCGTGCCCGACGGATTGACCGACCGCTTGATTCGGCCGCTGCTCGACGAAGCGCAAGCCGCGATGGCCGAGCATATCGTCGCAGACGCCGACTTGGTC
>VBCZ01000016.1:0-23823 GCA_005889025.1 Betaproteobacteria bacterium | reverse complement strand
TCGCGCCGTTTACAGGCGGCCCCCTGCATTACCTGGCATCACGTGGGGAATTCGTGCCACCATCAGGGCAGCGCTGACCGGGGCATGTGGGTTCCAAAAGACCGGCAACGCGTGGGAGGGCAACGTGGAAAAAATCTGGCTTAAGTCCTACCCTGCCGGGATCCCGGCCGAGATCGACATCGGCAAATATGCTTCGGTGAGGGAGGTTCTCGAGGAGAGCTGCGCCAAATTCGGCTCTCGGCCGGCTTATTCCTGCATGGGGCGGACCATCACTTTCGCCGAGCTGGACGCAATGTCGACCGCATTCGGCGCATTCCTGCAGGGCCGAGGTTTGAAAAAGGGCGCGCGAGTGGCGTTGATGATGCCCAATATCCTTCAGTACCCAGTGTGTCTGTTCGGAATCCTTCGCGCGGGATGCACCGTCGTCAATGTCAATCCGCTGTATACGGCGCGCGAGCTCGAGCACCAGTTGACCGACAGCGGCGCGGAAATGATCGTTGTCGTCGAGAACTTCGCGCATACGCTGGCAAGTGCTCTCCCCCGGACACAGGTCAAGCATGTGATCGTGACCAGCATCGGCACCATGCTTGGGTTGAAGGGCATCCTGGTCGATTTCGTGCTGCGTCACGTCAAGAAAATGATTCCGGCGTGGAAGATCCCCGCGGCAATGCAGCTGCCGGCTGCACTCGGCGAGGGGCGCCGGCGCAAGCTCGAGCCCGTTCCTCTCGACCACAAGGACATCGCGTTCCTTCAGTACACCGGCGGCACGACCGGCGTTGCCAAGGGCGCAATGCTTTTGCACGGGAACATCGTCGCTAATCTGCTGCAGGCGGGCGCCTGGGTGCGTCCCTTTCTCGGCGAAGAGCGCCACGTCATCATCACCCCACTCCCGCTGTACCACATCTTTTCGCTCACCGCGAATTGCCTTGTTTTCATGACGCTGGGCGCAGAAAACGTGCTTATTCCGAATCCTCGCGATATTCCGGGCCTGGTCAAGGAAATGGGGCGTTACCGATTCACCGCGTTTACCGGCGTCAATACGCTTTTCAATGCGCTCGTGAACAATGCCGAGTTTGCCAAGCTGGATTTTTCCGCCCTGCAGATGACATTGGGCGGCGGCATGGCCGTGCAGCAGGCAGTCGCGGAAAAATGGCGCGATGTGACGGGCAAGCCGTTGATCGAAGCCTACGGATTGACCGAAACCTCGCCCGCGGCGACGATCAATCCGTTGAATCTTCCCGAGTACAACGGATCGATCGGCCTGCCGGTTCCATCCACCGACCTCATCCTTCGCGACGACGAGGGAAACACCGTGGACCTCGGTCAACGCGGCGAGATCTGTATCAAGGGTCCGCAGGTCATGGCGGGATACTGGAAGCGCCCCGACGAGACCGCAAAAGTCATCGACAAGGATGGCTGGCTTGCCACCGGCGACATCGGGGTGATGGACGAGCGCGGCTTCGTTCGCATCGTCGATCGCAAGAAAGACATGATCCTGGTTTCGGGCTTCAACGTATATCCGAACGAAGTGGAGGCGGTCGTTGCGATGCATCCGGGCGTGCTGGAGTGCGCTGCAATCGGCGTTCCCGATGCGAAATCGGGTGAGGCAGTGAAATTGTTCGTGGTAAGAAAGGACCCCGCTCTGACTGCCGACGGCGTTCTCACCCATTGCCGCGAGCACCTGACCGGCTACAAGTGCCCGCGCGACATCGAGTTTCGCACGGAGCTGCCCAAGTCGAACGTCGGCAAGATTCTCCGTCGCGAGCTGCGCGACGAAGCGAAGCGCAAGGCCGCGTAAACGCGTTCCCGTGAACGCAAGCAGCGCAGGATCGGCATCGACGTTTGGGAGCTGACCGCTATGTACGAGCCAACTGCCTTACCCGAAAAGCAACCCGCGCTACGCGTGGTCCCTATGCCGGCCGACGCCAACCAGTACGGCGATATCTTCGGCGGGTGGGTGATGTCCCAGGTCGATATCGCCGGCGCGGTACCCGCCGCGCGTCGCGCGCGTGGCCGCGTGGCGACGGTGGCGGTGAATTCCTTCGTGTTCAAGCAGCCCGTGCTGGTCGGAGACTTGGTGAGCTTCTACGCAGAGATCACCCACATCGGCCGCACATCGATCACCGTAGACGTCCAGGTCTATGCACAACGAGATCCGGGCAAAGTGATTTGCGTCAAGGTCACGGAGGCGAGCCTCACGTATGTCGCCATGGGCGCTGATCGACGCCCGCGAGAGCTGCCTCCCGAGTGACCCCTCTAGCACGGCAGTGTATAGTTGGCGCCCACGCCGGTGGCGTAACTCGGGCTGCGACCCCGGGCTCGCAAGATGCTTTCAAACCACAACAGGAGGAGAGCCATATGAAGACCGTTCGATTCCGCCGCACAGGGCTCGCGGCAGCCGTTGGCGGGGCGATGCTGTCGCTGGCGGCGGGTCAGGCGCTGGGGTCGGCTTTCGCGCTGCAAGAACAAAATGCGAGCGGATTGGGTCATGCCTACGCGGGAGGCGCGGCCGCGGCCGAGGATGTGAGCACCATCTTCTTCAATCCGGCGGGTCTTGTCCGCTTGCAGACCATGCAGGTGGTTGTCGCAGGCAACATCATCTGCCCTTCGGCTAAGTTTCACGACAGCGGCTCGCAGCCTGCGATGTTCCAGCCGCTGGGCGGCAATGGGGGCGATGCCGGTAGTTGTGCGGCGGTGCCGAATCTCTACGTCGGCATTCCATTCACGGACAAGTGGTCGTTCGGCTTGGGGATCAACGTGCCGTTCGGGCTGCAGACCGAGTACGACTCCGACTGGTTGGGTCGTTTCCAGGCAATCAAGTCGAAGCTCGAGACCGTCAACATCAATCCCGTTATTTCCTGGGAGCCCACCAAGTACCTCACCGTGGGTGGCGGCGTCAGCTGGCAACATGTCAAGGCGGAGCTCACGAATCGTGTGAACTATGCAGCCGCTTTTGCGCAGGGCGTAGGGAGCGCCGTGGCGGGTGGGGCGGTTCCCCCTGCGGCCGCGACGCCGCTGATCGGAGCAGCCGCAGGCCTGGAGTCCGATGTAAAGATCAACGGCAACGATAGCGGCTGGGGCTGGAACGTCGGCGTGCTGTGGCAAGCAAACGAGCAAACCAGGATCGGCGCCGCCTACCGTTCCAAGATCAAGTACGACGTGAGCGGCTCGATAAACATTTCGAATCCCGCGCTCGGGCCGCTACCACCGACGCTCGCTCCGGCGGGCGCAGCCATTGCAAGCGGCGTGAATGCGGCATTGGCCAGCGGCGACGTCACACTCGCCCTCGAAATGCCCGACACGTCGAATGTGTCGATTTTCCATCAGCTCAACAACAAATGGGATCTGATGGCGGATCTGCAATATACCGGCTGGAGCAGCATTCAGGAGTTGAGGGTCGTTCGCAGCACCGGCGTTTCGCTGCCACCGACACCCGAGAATTTCCGCGACACCTGGCGGGTCTCGGTCGGTGCGAATTATCGCTACAACGACGCCTGGACGCTGCGCGGCGGCCTCGCCTACGACCAGTCTCCCGTCCGCGATGCGCAGCGCACGCCGCGGCTCCCTGACAACGACCGCACGTGGGTGGCGATCGGCGCGCAATACAAATACTCGCCGACGATTGCTCTCGATTTCGCCTGGGCTTACATCTTCATCCGCGATCCCAGCATGAATCAGAACGCGGGAAGCACGGCCGCCAACGGCTTGATCAGCGGCTCGTACAAGAGCAACGTAAACATCGTGGGTCTGCAGCTGACCTACACGGTCAAGTAGCCGCCGCGGAAGCGTTTCGACGGGCCACGCCGCAAGGTTACCCTTGCGGCGTGGCGTTTTCTATCCCGATGACGCCTCGCCGAAGGCCGAGGCGTGCGTCCAAAGACCTTAGTCGCGCGGCCGCTGCCATGTCCGATGTTCCGTTTGCCGTCCGCAAGGCCGCCGTGCTCGGTGCAGGAGTCATGGGCGCTCAGATCGCCGCGCATCTCGCCAACGCAAGCGTTCCGGTCGTCCTGTTCGATCTGGCTGCCAAGGAAGGCGACCCGAGCGGCATTGCGCGCAAAGCAATCGAGAGCCTCAAAAGACTCGAACCCTCTCCGCTAGCTGCCAAGAATCGCGCCGACTATATCGACGCCGCGAACTACGACGAGCATCTCGAAACTCTTGCGGGGTGCGACCTGGTCATCGAAGCGATCTCGGAGCGCATGGACTGGAAGAAGGCGCTGTACGAAAAGGTCGCTCCGCACATCGGCAGCCACGCCATCTTCGCGACCAATACCTCGGGCTTGTCGATCAATGCGCTGGCGCAGGCGTGTCCGCCTTCGATTCGACCGCGCTTTTGCGGAATCCATTTTTTCAATCCCCCGCGTTACATGCACCTGGTCGAGCTTATTGCGCAGAAGGACACCGCGCCAAACCTGCTCGACAGCATCGAGCCATTTCTGGTGACCGTCCTGGGCAAAGGAATCGTTCGCGCCAAGGACACGCCGAACTTCATCGCCAACCGTGTCGGCGTCTTTTCCATGCTGGCGACCATGGCGCACACCGAGGCGTTCGGGCTCGGGTTCGATGTCGTCGATGGGCTGACGGGTCCCGTGATCGGGCGCGCCCGCAGCGCTACCTATCGCACCGCCGACGTGGTCGGCCTCGATACCATGGCGCACGTCATCCACACGATGGAGGAGGCGCTGCCGGACGATCCCTGGCACGCGTACTATCATGCGCCGGTCTGGCTCAAGGCGCTCATCGACCGTGGCGCGCTGGGGCAGAAGACCAAGGCAGGCTTCTATCGGAAAACGGGCCGGGAAATCCAGGTTCTCGATCCGGCGACACAGTCGTACCGATCGACGCGCTCGGAGATCGACTTGCAAGTCGCAGAGATTCTTGCGCTGAAGGATCCCGCGGAAAAGTTCGCGAAGCTCCGCGCGAGCGCGCGGCCGCAGGCCCAGTTCGTGTGGGCGATCTTTCGCGACCTTTTCCATTACTGCGCGTATCACCTGGCGACGATCGCCGACAACGCGCGCGATGTCGATCTCGCCATACGCTGGGGATTCGGCTGGCAGATGGGGCCGTTCGAGACATGGCAGTCGGCGGGATGGAAAGAAATTGCCGGATGGATCGCGCAGGAAGTCGCCGCCGCCAAGGCGCTGGCCGACGCGCCGTTGCCGGGATGGGTTTTCGAGGGATCGGCGTCATCAGGGGTGCACGCCCGAGAGGGCTCGTACTCCGCGGCCGCGAATAAGTTCAAGCCGCGGTCGTCCCTCCCGGTGTATCGCAGGCAATACTTTCCGGATCCGATCCTTGGCGAAAAGGCGCCGCGCGGGACGACCATTCTCGAAACCGATGCGGTGCGCATGTGGCATACGGGCGACGACATCGCGATCGTCTCGTTCAAGAGCAAGCAGAACACCATCGGCGAGGACGTGCTCGACGGGTTGTTGGCGTCGATCGACGAAGCCGAGAGAAACTGGCGCGGCCTCGTCGTCTGGCAGACGCGCGAGCCCTTCTCGGTGGGCGCGAACCTCGCGTCGATTACGCCTGCCGTCGAAGCCGGACAATGGGGCAAGGTCGAAGGCGTTGTCGCCAAGTTTCAGCACACCGCTCAACGCCTGAAGTACAGCCTTATCCCGACCGTTGCCGCGGTGCGCGGGATGGCGCTTGGCGGCGCATGCGAGTTCATCATGCATTGCGATCGTGCGGTGGCCGCGTTGGAGTCGTACATCGGTCTGGTCGAAGCCGGAGTCGGATTGCTGCCCGCTGGCGGCGGCAGCAAGGAACTTGCGGTGCGCGCCGCGCGGGAAGTCCTGCGCGGGGCGCAGGGCAGCCAGATCGACGCATTGCCTTTTTTGCGCACGTATTTCCAGCAGGTCGCGACAGCGACCGTGTCGAAGAGTGCGATCGACGCACGGGACTTGGGATATCTCAAGGAATCGGACGCCGTGATCTTCAATCCGCACGAGCTTCTCTGGGTCGCCAAGGCCCACGCGTCCGCGATTGCCGAAAGTGGATACCGTCCCCCGTTGCCGGCACGCAATGTTCCGGTCGTCGGCAAGACCGGCATCGCCACGCTGCAAATGCTGCTCGTCAACATGCGCGACGGAGGCTTCATTTCCGCCTATGACTTCGTGGTTGGCCTGGCGATTGCGCGCGTGCTTTGCGGCGGCGATCTCGAGCCTGGCAGCCTGGTCGACGAAAAGTGGTTCCTCGAGCTCGAGCGGCAGGAATTCATGCGCCTGCTCCGCAACAGGGAAACGCAGCAGCGCATCGTGCACAGGCTCAAGACCGGCAAGCCTCTGCGAAACTGAAGACACGGGCGAGATATGGCCAGACAAATGCAGGATGCGTATATCGTTGCCGCCACGCGCACGCCCGTCGGCAAGGCGCCTCGAGGAGCGCTTAAGCATGCGCGGCCGGATTCGATGCTGGCACACGTGCTCAGGAGCGTCTTGGCGCGGCTGCCGGAAGTCGATCCTGTGCGCATCGACGACGTTATCGTCGGCTGTGCAATGCCCGAATACGAGCAAGGAATGAACGTCGCCCGCATCGGCGTGCTTCTCGCCGGTTTGCCGAAGAGCGTTGCCGGAATGACCGTAAACCGCTTTTGCTCGTCGGGGTTGAACGCCGTATCGATCGCTGCTGATCGGATTCGTACCGGCGAGTCCGACATCATGATCGCCGCAGGCACCGAGAGCATGAGCATGATCCCCATGCTTGGACGCCTTGCCCTCAACGCGGACGTCTTTGCCGGGGACGAGAATCTCGGCATTGCCTACGGCATGGGGTTGACCGCGGAAAAAGTCGCGGCAGAATGGAAGATATCGCGCGAAGCGCAGGATGCGTTCGCGCTCGGCAGCCATGAGAAGGCGCTTGCCGCGCAGGCCGCGGGCGAGTTCGACGAGGAGATCTCGGCGTTTACGGTCAGCGAAAGCAGCCCCGATCTCGCAGCCGCAAAGATCGTCTCCAGGACGCGGAGCTTCGACCGCGACGAAGGCCCGCGGCGGGATGCCAGCCCCGAGGGCCTTGCCAAGCTCAAGCCGGCATTCGCGGCAAAAGGCTCGGTGACGGCAGGCAACAGCTCGCAGATGTCCGACGGCGCAGGCGCGTCCATTCTGGTCAGTGAGCGGGTGCTCAAGGAGCTTAACCTCTCACCCCTTGCCCGCTGGGTGGGATTCGCCGTGGCCGGCGTCGCGCCCGAGATCATGGGTGTCGGGCCGATCGCAGCGATTCCCAAGGTCCTCAAAAACAGCGGGATCCGGCAGGACCAGATCGACTGGATAGAATTGAACGAGGCGTTTGCTGCGCAAAGCCTTGCGGTGATGAAGGAGCTCGGGCTTGATCCGACCAAAGTGAATCCACTTGGCGGGGCCATTGCGCTCGGTCATCCGCTGGGCGCAACGGGCGCCGTGCGCACGGCGACGATCGTGCATGGGTTGCGGCGGCGCAAACAGAAGTATGGAATGGTCAGCATGTGCGTGGGAACGGGCATGGGCGCAGCCGGGATTTTCGAAGCGATATAGCGCTCGCTCTCCGGACTCCAAAGTCGCGAACTTGATGGCAATACGAGGGCATCGCCATGTTTAACTACACAGGCATGATGCTGGGGCTGCTCTTTACCGTGGCGGCCTCAGCCGCGGAGATCGGCAGCGTCAGGCTCGATGACAAGGTCAACGTCGGCGGACAGGAGCTTGTGCTCAACGGCGCCGGCGTCCGCACTCGCGTCGTGTTCAAGGTCTACGTCGCGAGTCTTTATCTTCCCCAGAAAGCCACCGATGCACAGGGCGCGCTCGCGAAGGCGCCCCGCAGAATTCAGCTCAACCTGCTGCGGATGCTCTCCGCCGACCAGCTGGTCGATGCCTTGAACGAAGGACTCGCCGAGAACAACACCGCCTCCGAGCTGGCCGCCGTCAAAGCGCAGGTCGATCAGCTCGCAACGATCATGCGCTCGTTCCGGGATGTAAAAGAAAAAGACATCGTCACGCTTGATTTTGTCGACGGCGCGACCCGGGTCGGGCTCAACGGCGAGACCAGGGGCAGCGTTCCCGGCGAATCTTTCAATCAGGCGCTCACGCGGGTGTGGCTGGGCGAAAGGCCGGTTCAGGCCGATCTGAAAAAAGCGCTCCTGGGCGGCTAGGACGATCCATCCGAGGCGCTCGAGCGGTTGCGCTTACCCGCTCTTCGATGCACGACTTCTGGCCTTCCTGCAATTACCGTTTGCTTCGTGCCGACGCAGACGGCCGCCTTGTCGCCAGCGACGGGTTCCTGAGAAGTTATTTGCTCCGGCCGGAGCTCGCTCCGATTCCCAGCTCCTGCGCCGCAGAACTTGAGTTGCACGAGCGCTTGCTGGCCGACCCGCGCCGAAGCATCGCTAACCGCGAGGTCGACGCCATCGCCGATGCCGACGTGCGCGAGAATTACCGCATCTGGCTCAGGTTCAGGGATCGCCTGCTCGCGGCACCTACGCTCGAAGCTACGTATGTCGGACTCTTCGAAGGAAACGGCGTGGATGTGCCGCCGCTTTTCGTGCATCAGCTCACTCAGCTGCTGCTGCGCCATTTGCTGGGCAGCGAAGCCGGCCCCTTCGATGCCCGCGCGGCGGAAATGCTTTTTCGGACGCAGAGGATCAGCGTCCTGGAAGATGGGGCGGTGATGGCGGCCGACGAGCAATCGGTCGAGCTTTATGCGACGACAGGAGGATTCGGGAGCCTGGGCGAGTTGCTCGCGCAAAATAGAACCTCCTCGCGAACCATCGAGCTCGATGTGTTGTCGCAGGACAACGCCGCGAGTTATTGGGACCGCGACGAACGCTACGACCTTGCGATCAGTCTGAATCGTGGTCAGCCGGCGCTGACGGCGCTGTGCCGCGTTCTGGAGAAATGGATCGCGCACTTCCTGCGGGTCGATGTGACGATCGAGCCCAAGCGAGAGATCGAAGATGCGCGTTGGGTATGGCACGTCGGCCTGGACGCCGAGGCGAGCGCACTGCTCAACGATCTTTACAACCGGGTCGAAATCGCCGACGACCGCATGGAGCGTTTGCTATGTCTGTTCGAGCTTCGATTTGCCGATCCGACGGTCACGCGCGCGACCGTCGGGGGACGGCCGGTTTATCTGGCGATGGCTATGGATGCAGAAAGACGATTGCGGCTCAAGCCGCAGAATCTCCTTCTCAACTTGCCGCTTGCGCGGCGCCAATGAGCTCGAGAGCCCGCTCGATCCTCGTGCGCTGGTCGATCGCAATCCTCATGGCGTGCACGGGCTTTAGCGCTATCGCGCAGGCGCAGCGCGCCATGGCCTCTCCTGCCCCGCCGGCCGACAAACAGAGCGGAGCTTCGCCGCTCGAGCCGCTTGCATGGATTCAGGGATGCTGGGAAGGAAAAGTGAACCTGCGCGACTTCCGCGAGGAATGGCTGCCTTTGCGCAGCGATATCGTGATCGGCGCAAGCCAGACGGTACTGGAGGGCAAGACCGTCGATTTCGAATATCTTCGCATCGAGTCGCGCCCGGAGGGCGTGTTCTATGTCGCCTCCCCTTCCGGAAAGAAGGAAACCTCGTTTCGACTCGCCGGCAGAAGCGAGGATGGACCCGACGAAATCTTCACTTTTGAAAGTGCGGCGGATGAGTTTCCCAAGCGGCTCATCTATCGTCATGGGACCGGAGGGTGGCTTTACGTGCATGTCGAAGGCAAAATCAACGGCGAGGAGCGCAGGGTGATCTATCCCATGCGCCGCGTCGATTGCAAGACGGGCGACCTCCTGCGGAATTAGTCTATGCCCGAGCAAGGGCCGCGCAATCTCGTGCTGACCTTCGAGAGGCTGCTTGCGTCGGGCAAGGATGGCGCATTGCTGCGCTTCGGGCTCGGAGACGCGTACCTCAAGGCAGGCGACGCATCGCGGGCGGTGGAGCACCTGCGTCAGGCCGTCGCGTTGGACAATTCGTATTCGGCGGCGTGGAAGCTTCTCGGCAAAGCGCTCACGAGCGCGGGTGACAGCGGCGCTGCGCTGGCCGCCTACCGGGCGGGCATCGACGCAGCGGAAAAAAAGGGCGACAAGCAGGCGATGAAGGAGATGCGAGTTTTCGCTCGTCGCCTTGCAAAGCAGTTGGGGGAGGAGTAGGGTTCGCCGATGTTGCATTGCAACACGGCGCGCTTCGGTCGACGAGCACCGGTGTAGGCGGGTTTCTGCTTTTGCGAACTGCATGCGCCGCGCCGGTCGTGCAGTGATCTCGCCATGACGACGTACCAAAAGCTGCGCCAGATAGTCATCGGTGCACCTCTCGACCCCTTAAGCCAGAGCACGCGACAACACATCGCCCTCGCGGCTTTTTTGGCGTGGGTCGGGCTGGGCGCGGATGGTCTCTCCTCCTCCGCCTACGGGCCCGAGGAAGCATTCAAAGCGCTCGGAAGCCACGCCCATCTCGGTCTGTACATGGCGCTGGCTACCGCGGCGACGGTGTTCATCATCTCGCTCGCGTACAACCAGGTCATCGAGCTCTTTCCCACCGGCGGTGGCGGCTATCGCGTCGCGACAAGCTTGATCGGGCCGCGCGCGGGCCTCGTTTCAGGCGCCGCGCTGATCGTCGACTACGTGCTCACCATCGCGATTTCGGTTGCGAGCGGGGTTGACGCGCTGTTCAGTCTTCTGCCCGTAACCGCAGGCGTTTACAAGATCGGCACCGAGCTTGTGCTGATCACCTTGCTGCTGGTGCTCAACATGCGCGGCATGAAGGAGTCGATCCGGATTCTGCTGCCGATATTTCTCGGGTTTGTCGTTACCCACGTCTTCCTGATCAGCTACGGAATACTCGGTCATTCGCAGGGACTGGTGCAGGTCGTGCCCAATGCGATCGAGGAGACAGGCAAGCTGGCCCATGACATAGGCTGGGTGGGCGCACTGTCCTTGTTCCTGCGGGCGTACTCGCTGGGCGGCGGAACGTATACCGGGATCGAGGCGGTGTCGAACAACGTGCAGACGCTGCGCGAGCCGGTCGTGCGCACCGGCAAGCTGACGATGTTCTACATGGCGGTTTCGCTCGCGTTTACCGCCGGCGGCATCATCCTGCTTTACCTGCTCTGGAACGCGCGGCCCGTCGAGGGGCAGACTCTCAACGCGGTCGTTTTCGGCACCATCATCGAAAGCTTCGGCTTCCCGGCGACCTTCAACCATACGACGCTCATTCTCGTGCTCATATTCGAGGCGGGACTCCTGTTCGTCGCGGCAAACACCGGCTTCCTCGGCGGACCGCGTGTCCTTTCCAACATGGCGGCCGACTCCTGGCTGCCGCACCAGTTCCGCCATCTGTCGACACGGCTGGTGACGCAGAACGGCATCGTCATCATGGGCCTCGCCGCGTTGGTGATCGTGCTGTGGAGCCGCGGCAGCGTCGACCTGCTGGTGGTGCTCTACTCGATCAACGTCTTCCTGACGTTCTCGCTGTCGCTGCTTGGGCTTTGCATCTATTGGTGGAGGGCGCGTGCGACCGATCGCCGCTGGCATTACCGGCTGGTCCTATCGGGGCTGGGGCTCGTGGTCACATCAGGGATTCTCGCCGTCACTATCGTCGAGAAATTCAGCGAAGGCGGCTGGGTCACCGTGTTGATCACATCGCTGGTGATCGCGATATGCCTCGCGATTCATCGCCACTACGATGGCGTCAAGGCGCGCTTGAAGGAGGTCGACCAGGTTTTCACGGCGGTGGCGTGCCCGAAATCGCAAAACCCGCCCAAACTCGATCCGGATGCGCCGAGCGCGGTATTCATGGTGGGGTCGAGCCGCGGCGGAGGCATCCACACGCTGCTGTGGGTGCAGCGGCTGTTCCCAAATCACTTCAAGAACTTCATTTTCATCAGCGCCAAGGCGGTGGATGCGCAGAGTTACGGCGGCAGCGAACAGATCGAGCAGCTCAAGGCGACGTTGGACCGGGCGCTGGCGTTCTACGTCGATTACTGCCACGCCAACGGGCTTGCGTCGACCGCGCGGTTCTCGCTGGGCACCGATCGAGTCGACGAGCTGGTCAAGCTTGCCGAAGAGCTTTCGCAACGAGAACTGGATCACGCGGCTATTGCACAACCAGACCGCGCTCGCGCTGCAGCGAAAGCTGCATCTGAACGGCTTGCAGATGGTGATTCTGCCGATGCAATTGTAAAAGCTGCTGCGAGCCGGCTGCGGCGCGCCTTGCATCAAGCCCTGCTCCCGACGCTTTTAATGCCTGCTCGCCGACCGTCAACGAGAACCTTAGCGGACCGCGTCGACGCCGAGATTGGCCAGTGCGTCTGCGCGGTTGTTTCCCGGCGTTTCGGCGTGTCCGCGCACCCAGTGCCACTCGACGTCGTGCTCGCGCGCGAGCCGATCGAGCTCCTGCCACAGGTCAGCGTTCTTGACAGGCTTGCGGTCAGCGGTTTTCCAGCCGTTCTTCTTCCATGCGTGGACCCAGTTCTCGATGCCCTTTTTCACATATTGCGAGTCGGTATAGACCGAGACCGCGCAGCGCCTCTTGAGGCTTTCAAGCGCGCGAATCACCGCGGTAAGCTCCATGCGATTATTGGTCGTGTTGGACTCGCCGCCAAAGAGCTCGCGCTCGGTGCCTTTGCAGCTCAGGAGCGCTCCCCATCCGCCGGGACCGGGGTTTCCCTTGCAGGCTCCATCGGTGTAGATGACTACCGGCGCGCTGTTGCGGGCGACTCTATTCGACAAGCTCGAGCGACTCCCTGGCTTGCCGGGCGACCGATGCAAGCGCCTTTTTCCGTACGCGCCGCGACCACGCCGGCGTGATGATGCGCATGCCCAGCACACGCTTGGTGGCGCGCAGGAAGTACACCCCGCCGGCAATCGGCCACCAACGATCGCCTGCTTTTTCGAAGAACTTGAAGCGTTGGAGCCATTTCTCCTGGGCAAACGGCGGCACATAGGCGTCGAGCCTGCCCCCGGCGACCTCGAATCCGAGCAGCGCCAGCCAGTCTTTGAGCCGGTAGAGCGAAATGAAGTTTCCGTTCCAGGGCATCGTCTGCGCGCGGCCGAAGTACCGCTTGGCGCCGAACAGGCTGAACGGATTGAAACCCGCAATATCGACCTGACCTTCCGGCCGGATCACGCGATACACTTCGCGCAGCAGCTGATGCGGCTCGTCAGTGAATTCAAGGGTATGCGGAAGGACGATGAGGTCGATGCTGTTTTCCGGAAAGGGCAGCCAGTGCGGATCGGCAATGACCTGCGCCGGCTCCTCCAGGTCGACGGTGCAGCGCATCGTGATCCGCGACCCGCGCAGGAACGGGCTTTCAGGCAGGCCGATCTGCAGCGCATGAAAGCCGAAGATGTCTGCCAAAGTGCCGTCGAAGTACGCCTGCTCGCGTGCGAGAAGGTATTGACCGAGGGGGGTCGCGAACCAAGCGGCGAGCGTGCCCGTTGACAGCGCGCCCGGGGCTGCTGAAGATTCCGCCATGCCGACGATTATCCCTATCCCCGCGTTCTCCGACAACTACATCTGGCTTGTGCGGCAGGGATCGCGCGCCGCAGCGGTCGACCCCGGCGACGCAGGTCCCGTAATCGCGCATCTTCGACGCGGGGGAATCGAGCTCGTCGCGATCGTCGCAACGCATCATCACGGCGACCACGTCGGCGGCGGACGCACGTATGCGCTTCGCGAAGGAGATTCCTTCGAAATGCCCGAGGTCGGCGTTTCGATGTCGGTGCTCGATATTCCGGGGCATACATCGGGACACATCGCTTGTTTCGGCGGCGGGATCCTTTTTAGCGGGGACACGCTATTTGCCGCGGGTTGTGGCCGATTGTTCGAGGGTACGCCGGCGCAGATGCTCTCGTCGCTGGACAAGCTTGCAGCGTTACCGGGCGAAACACGGGTCTATTGCGGTCACGAATACACGGTCGCGAATCTGCGGTTCGCATTGGCGGTCGAGCCCGGCAATGGGCGACTTCAGGAGCGGCTGTCGCGTGAGCAGGACAAACGCGATCGAGGCGAAGTCACCCTGCCATCGACGATCGCGGAAGAGCGCTTGACGAACCCCTTCCTTCGTACGGGGGAACCCGCGATGCAGGCAGCGGTATCACGTCATGCCAGCCGCCAACTGTCTGACCGCGTCGCGGTATTCGCCGAGCTGCGTGCATGGAAAAACAGCTTCCATTAGACAACTGGTAGTGGACAGAGACCGCCTCGCTGCATCAGGTCGGCTTGACGGCTGAGGTATCGCCCCTCTACCATCGCGGCACCTTGTCCAAAGTCTCAGGCTCCTTTATCGACCCTGCCATAATAGCTGCGGCCCTCGTGACGCTGGCGCTGGCCGCCTGCGCCAGCGTGCCTCGCTTGCCGCCTGTCCCGCTGGCGTTTTCGCCGCCTGCGGAGAAAGTCCCTGAACCTCCCGTCGTACCTATTGCGCTCGACCGTGAGCCTGAGGCGCAGTTGGCCACCGGCGGGGACCCGAATTCAGTCACCAACCAGACGCTGCAACTGCGCTCCGAATACGGCGATTTGTGGGCGCGCATCCGCAACGGGTTCGGGCTTCCGGACCTCGATACCGTGCAAGTCCGGCAAGCCGAGGAATGGTATGCGGCTCGTCCGGAGTACGTCGCGCGCATGATCGATCGCAGCCGGAGATACCTCTACTACATCGTCGGTGAGGTCGAGAAGCGCGGCATGCCGCTGGAAGCTGCGCTGCTGCCGATGATTGAGAGCGCATACAACCCAATGGCGTATTCAAGCAGCCGCGCGTCGGGGATTTGGCAGTTCATCCCGTCGACCGGAAAAATGTACGGCATGCAGCAGAACTGGTGGATCGACGGGCGCCGCGACGTCGTTGCGGCAACCGGCGGCGCCCTCGATTACCTGCAAAAGCTTCATACCGAGTTTGGAGATTGGCATCTCGCGCTGGCGGCGTACAACTGGGGCGAAGGCTCGGTTCGGCGCGCGATCGCGCTCAACCAGAAGAGGGGTCTTCCTACCGATTACCTGAGCCTGCCGATGCCCGCGGAGACGCGCAATTACGTTCCCAAGCTGCAGGCCGTCAAGAACATCGTCAACGATCCGGAGGCGTTCAACCTCGAGCTTGCGTATATCCCCGACGCGCCCTATTTCACCGTCGTCACGACCAGCCGGAAGATGGACGTCAAAATCGCCGCAGAGCTTGCGGAAATGCCGCTCGCCGAATTCCTGTCGCTCAATCCACAGCACAACCGGCCGGTTATCGCTGGTGCCGACGAAACCACCATCCTTCTCCCTTACGACAAGGCGGAGCTGTTTGCGGCCAAGCTCGAGCTTGACAGCCAGCCGATGGTCACTTGGCAGGCGTACAAGATGAGGGCGGGCGAGACGCTTCCGCAGGTCGCCGCGCGTTTCGGACTCTCACTCGAGACGCTGCGCACCGTCAATGGCATCGGTCCACGCGCCACCGTCCCGGGCGGGCATGCGGTCCTGGTTCCGTCGCAAGCGCCTTCCGATGCGTCGATTGCGAGCCTGCAGAACGCCGTCTTTACGACCGTGGCGAGCGGCCGCACTTTGTACCATCGCGTCAGGAAGGGTGAGACGATTGCATCGATCGCCGGTCGCTACGACGTGACTTCGCAGGAGTTAAGGACGTGGAATGCGGGCCTCGGCGCGCGGATCGTTCCCGGACAAAAGCTGCGAGTCATCAGCGACGTCACGCATGCCCGCGGCAAGGCGAAAACAGGAAAGCACAAAGGTGTGGCCCCCGCCGCTCAGGCCGTCAGAACGGTCATGCCGGCGGTGAAACCCAAGCCCGCGCGAATCGCGCAGCATCCCTGAGGAATCTCTGAACAAGCCCCGCATGAGTCGCGTTTCTGTCGCAATGGCTTCAGATGCTAGGCCTCACTTGCCAACTGCGGGCGAAGCGAATAGTTCATCCGTATCGCCAAGCCGCGCAACAACGCAGATGAGGCCATTGCGGCGAAACCCGGGCGGGACGGGGCTGGCCGGGCGATCTGCTGTGTCGCGCCGCTCGCTAAGGGGATCTGCCATTAGCTTCGCGTCGCTTCGTGCATCTCATCCCGGCGAGCCTCCGTCGCGACCACGCGGGACTTATTCAGAGGTTCCCAGCACCGCCTAAAACAAAACAGGCGACACTCTCGCGTCGCCTGTTTTGAGGTCCATCGCTTTTCGTGCGACGGACGGTGTGCCGCGTTGGTGTTACTTCTTTTTCGCGGTTTTCTTGGCCTTCTTCTTGGCCGGCTTGCGCTTGGCTGCCTTCCGCTTCGGGGCTGCCTTTCTCTTGCCGGCTTTCTTCTTTCCGGCCTTGCGCTTCGGCGCGGCCTTGCGCTTCGACGCCTTCTTCTTTGCGGCCCTCTTCGGCGATTTACGCTTTGCTGCCTTCTTCTTCGTCGCCTTCTTGGCCGCCTTGCGCTTGCCGGCCTTCTTCGGGGACGACTTCTTCTTCGCGGCCTTCTTCTTCGTCGCCGCCTTCTTCTTCGCCGGTTTCTTCTTACCAGCGGCCTTCTTCTTCGGCGCCGATGAAGCCGGAGCCGTTGGTGTCGACATCGTCATCATGTCTGCCATCATCTTTGGTTCTCCTGTCTGAGTTACTCAATCTATTATGGGTGCTTCTGTTTCATCGCAGGTTTCGCCGAGCTCGCCTTCGAGTTTGCTACGGCTCTTGACAAACCCATTGACACCTGCTGCCTGAATTCTAGCCAATTTTTTTCGAAATACAAGATTTAATTGCTATTTCATGTGACGTAGAACGTCACTGTTGCGAATTTGCACACCGGGTTTTTCTGCGCCGCGCATGCATCAAGGCAGCAAGGATTCGCGCTCGAAAAGTTCTTCCGGAGTCTCTCGATGCCGAACCAGATGCGCCGATTTTCCATCGACGACGACCTCCGCTGCGCGCGGTCGCGAGTTGTAGTTCGAGCTCATCGACATCGCGTAGGCGCCTGCGGAAAGGATTGCGAGCAGGTCTCCTTCCTCGAGCGCGAGGTCGCGGTCCCGAGCCAGGAAGTCCGCGCTTTCGCAAACCGGGCCGACGATTTGCCACAACCGCGAAGGTGTGGGGCGCGCTCGCACGGCGCATACCCCATGCCACGCGTCGTACAGCGCAGGGCGCAGCAAATCGTTCATCGCTGCATCGACGATGGCGAAATTGCGCTCCGTCCCCCGCTTGAGATACTCGACCCGCGTCAGCAGCAGGCCGGCGTTGCCAACCAGGAATCGTCCCGGTTCGAAAATCAGCTGTAGCGGTCGGTTGCCCACCAGTCGCAGGATCGCGAAGGCATATTCGTATGGGTCGACGGTCTCCTCATCGCGATAGCGGATGCCGAGCCCTCCGCCGAAGTCGATATGCTCGAGACGGATCCCATCGGCCGCAAGGCGATCGACGAGCACAAGCGCCTTCTGGGCGGACTCGACATGCGGCGCGAGTCCTTCGATCTGGGACCCGATGTGCAGGTCGATCCCGCGCACGCTGATGTGACTCCGCGATGCCGCATGGCGATAGAGTGCAAGCGCATCGTCGAACGCTATTCCGAACTTGTTTTCTCTCAGTCCGGTCGAGATGTAAGGGTGGGTCTTTGCGTCGACATCGGGATTGACTCGCAAGCTGACGGGTGCGCGCATGCCCACCCGGCCGGCTACTGCATCGAGACGATCGAGCTCGCTCGCCGACTCGACGTTGAAACAGCGAATTCCGCGCTCGAGCGCCTGACGCATCTCCGCTTCGCTTTTGCCCACCCCCGAAAAAACGACCTTGGCCGCATCGCCACCCGCTGCGATCACGCGCAGAAGCTCGCCACCGGAGACCACGTCGAACCCGCTTCCAAGCCTTGCCAGGATGTTGAGGACCGCCAGGTTGGCATTGGCCTTGACGGCATAGCACACGAGATGATCGCGGATGCCGAACGCGGAATCGAATCGCCGGAATGCACTCTCGATCGCGGCGCGCGAGTACACAAAACACGGGGTGCCGAAGCGCGCCGCAATTTCGGCGAGCGGAACCTCCTCGGCGGCGAGTTCGCCGTCGCGGTAGTCGAACGCGGTCACTGCTTCTTGTCCCCGGGCGTGCTTGGCGGGGCTGGCGGCGGGGCGAGCGGCGGTGACAGGATCGGATCCGCAACCGGCGCGGAAAGAGGCGCCGAAGGCGGCGTGACTTCCGGCGAAGCGGGACCACCCTTGGACGACGGAAGTTTAAGCGGCCCCTTGATGCCGCAGGAGCTCACACGCGATACTTTGCCGCGCAGTCTATCACGCACAGTTTCTCTCTCCGGGGCTGTGGAATCGTCCAAAGGCAGGCCCGGCCGAGGGCGCTTCGCTGCGCGACCATCGAATCTGGCGCTCCGTCGCGTGATGCTCCCATGATGAGGGAGAGCGAATTCGTGGCGGTTACCGACCGCGTATTGGCAGCGATCGGAGCCGCGCTGGATGCGGCAATCGACAGCTCCGACGTAGATTTGGACTGGTCGCTTAACGACGGCGTTCTCAGCATCGATTGCGGCGCCGGCGGCAAGCTGGTCGTCAACCGGCACGTGCCGAACCGTGAGATTTGGGTCGCGGCGCGATCCGGCGGCTTTCATTTCCGCCTGGACGCAGGTTCGTGGCGCGACACGCGAAGCGGCCAGGAACTTGGTGCGGCGCTGACAGGGCTGCTTGGTCTTCAGGCGCAGGTAACGATCGCGATTCCCGTGCTTCCCGCGATCTAGCTGACCGCCGCTAACCCAGGAGCGGTGTCAGCGCATCGAGCTCGCGTCGTGCTTCATCGTGTCCGGGCAGCAACGAGTCGACCAGAGCCCAAAAACGCGGCGAATGATTGAGCTCGACCAGATGCGCAACCTCATGAGCAACGACATAGTCGGCGATTCGCGGCGGCAGCTGCACGAGCCGCCAGTGGAGGCGGATCTCACCCCGGTGGTTGCAGCTGCCCCATTGCGTGCGCGCACTGGATAGCTTCACCTGCGGCGCGATCTCGCGCTCGTCGTGCGGATCGGGATGCAGGATGGTGAGGTGCAACAGGTCCGCGGCGATTTTCTTCTTCCGCGCGGGGAAAAGCGCCAAGGTCAACGGCCGCCCCTGGTAGAGCAGCGCCGCGCCCTCGCGCCATTCGGCGGGAAACGCCTCGCGGTCGCGTCCTCGCCATTCCAGCAGCGTTTTCACGACCCACTCCGCGCGCTCGGTCAGCGCGAGCTCGATGTCGCGGATCGATACCCACGGCGGAGCGCGAACGACGAGTCCGTCGTGGTCGATGATCATGCCTATCGAGCTCCGCCGCGCGCGGAACAATCGATAGTCGACGATCTCTCCGGCCAGCACCAGGCGGCGCGGCGTCCCGCTGGAATGCTTACCGGCAGGGCTTCGGCTCAAGCGCGAGGAACCGCGCTCTGCTCGAGCGGATTTCCCAGACGTGCGACTTCGTTCTCGATCCAAGACTCGACCTCGTTCATCAGTCGCTGCATATCGCCGTTTGCGGCGCGAATCGCCGGTCCGATCGACACGGTGATCGTTCCTGGCCGTTTGTTCAGAACGCCCTTGGGCCACAAGTAGCCGGCATTATGCGCCACGGGGACGATGGGAACATCGAGAGCGATGGCCAGGCGCGCGCCGCCGGTCTTGTAGTGGGCCCGGGTCCCGGCGCGTATCCGCGTGCCTTCCGGATAAATGACGATCCAGAAGCCTTGCGCGAGCCGTTCCCGTCCCTGCGCGGTGATCTGGGTCATTGCGCCCTGCCCGAACCTGCGATCGATGATGATGGGCGAGCCCAGCCTGAACGCCCAGCCAAAAAAAGGAATCGAGAGCAACTCCTTCTTGGCCACAAACGCCAGCGGCGGGAAGAGAAAATTGAGCGCCATCGTCTCCCAGGTCGACGAATGCTTGGACATGACGATGTGCGGCTTGCCCGCCGGCGGTATGTTTTCGCTGCCGATCACGCGGTGGCGAATGCCGCAGATCCAGCGCGCCGCCCAGAGATTGATCGCGCAATAGCCGGTGATGAACTTGAAGCGCGGCAGCGGAGGGAGCGGGAACGTGAGAAGGACCAGAATCGCGTAGGCAGGCGTGACGATGAGCTGGAACAGCGCGAACACCAGGGAACGCAGCGTCGATGCTGCGGAGGACAACGCGCTAATCCCCGGCGAGCAACGCGGTGGCAACGAATGCGAGATCGGGAAAGATCACCGTGTCCTTCGGAAAGTTGCCTTCGCGCAGCGTCTTCTCTCCCTTGCCGGAGAGCACGAGGATCGGCTGCGCTTCCACTGCCGCGGCGCACTGCAGGTCGCGAACGCTGTCGCCGACGCATGGAACGCCGGTGAGGTCGATGCCGAAACGCTGGCCGATCTCGGTCAGCATCCCGGGCTTCGGCTTTCGGCACTCGCAGGCGGAATCGGCGGTATGAGGGCAGTAGAAGAGCGCGTCGATGCGACCGCCGACCTGCGATAGCGCCTTGTGCATCTTTTCGTGAATCGCGATGAGCGTCGCCATATCGAACAAGCCGCGCCCCAGCCCGGATTGGTTGGTCGCGACCACCACGCGGAACCCGGCGTGATTGAGCCGCGAAATAGCCTCGAGGCTCCCGGGGATCGGCCGCCATTCGTCGGGCGATTTGATGAACTGCTCGCTGTCGTAATTGATGACTCCGTCCCGGTCGAGGACGATGAGCTTCCCTTGACGGGTGTGCGGCGCGGACTCTGAGAACTGGACCACGCGTGCCCCGTCAGACAGCCAGCTTGGAGATGTCGGCGACCTGGTTCATCGCCTCGGCCAGCGCGCGCAGCAAGGCGAGCCGGTTGGCGCGGACCGCGGGATCGTCTGCCATGACCAGAACGTCGTCGAAAAATCGATCGACTGGCGCCCGCGCCGACGCCAGCGCGCGCAGCGCCTCGGTATAGTCGCCGCGCCGGACATGGCTGCTGACCAGCGGAACCATGTTCTGCACGGTGGAGTAAAGATCCTGCTCCGCCCCTTCGGCGAGGAGCGAATGGTCGACCGCCGTCCGACCTGCGCTTTCGCTCTTGCGCAGAATATTGCCGATCCGCTTGTTGGCGCTGGCGAGCGCCTCCGCCTCGGGCAACGTCACGAAGACACGAATCGCCTCCATCTGCGCGGGCAAAGTGTCGATGCGATCGGGTCGCATCGACAACACGGCTTCCACGTGGTTCGCGCTGTGGCCCCGTTCGCGGAGCAACGCCCGCAGGCGGTCGAATACAAAGCTCATGACCTCGTCGACCTTGCGCTCGATCGCAGGAACGTCCGCGACGGCATCGAACGCCAGCCGGACGAGCTTTTCGAGCGCAGCGCGACGCAATCCGAAAGGGTCCTTGTCGCCGGTCGGTGCGTTGCCTATCCCGAACATCTCGGAGAGCGTCAGCAGCTTGTCAGCCAGCGCGAGGATGATCGCGGGATCTCGCGCGGGCAGAGTGTCTCCGGAAAACCTGGGTCGATAGTGCTCGGCGATGGCGTCGGCGACCAGAGGGTCTTCGCCATCGTGAAGCGCGTAATAGCGCCCCATGATGCCCTGCAATTCCGGGAATTCGCCGACCATCTCGGTCACCAGATCGGCCTTGGAGAGATAAGCCGCGCGCTTGCAGAGTTGAATCAGGCCGTCGGAATGCTCTGGGTCGTAAAGTCCCGCGATTTGACCGGCAAGCTTTTCCAGGCGCTTGACGCGGTCGATCTGCGAGCCAAGCTTGTTGTGATACACGACCGATGCAAGCCTCGGCACTCGGAGCTCGAGCTTGATCTTACGGTCCTGGTCATAGAAGAACTTGGCGTCGGCCAGGCGCGCTCGCAAAACGCGCTCGTTGCCGTGAATGACCGGCGCGGGGTCGCGCAGTTCGGTATTGCTGACCATAAGGAAGCGGTTTTGCAGCTTGCCTCGCGGGTCGGCCAGCGCGAAGTAGCGCTGGTTTCTCTGCATAGTGAGGATGAGGCACTCCTGCGGCACGGCCAGGAACGCGGCATCGAATCCTCCGGCGTAGACCTTCGGCCATTCGACCAGGGCCGTCACTTCGTCGAGCAATTCGTCGGGCATGATGACGCTCCCGCCCCCGGCAGCCTGCTCCAATCCACCGACGATTCTTGCGCGGCGCTCGGCGAAGCTCGCGATCACCTTGCCCTCCGCGGCGAGCGCCGGCACGTACGATTCCGCATTCGCGATGTCGATTGGGGCCTTGGCGAGAAACCTGTGGCCAAGCGTGGCGCGGCCCGCAGTCAGCCCGAGCGCGCTGACGGGAACGATTTCGGCGCCGTGAAGCGCGATCAAGCGATGCACCGGGCGAACGAACTTGAAAGTAGCGCCGTCGGCGCGCTGATAGCTCATCACTTTCGGGATGGGAAGTTTTCCGATCGCATCGTTGAGCGCGGCCTCCAGGCCAGCGAACAGGCCCTCGCCCTTGGCGAGCGAGCGCAGCCAAACGTATTCACCCTTTCCGTCGGACTGCACATAGAGGTGATCGGGTCCGTCCCAGGCATCGGGATAATGGCCGGCCAGATGTTGGCGACCGAGCTTCTCCAGCCGCTTCAGAAGTGCCTGGCTGACATTCCCGGATGCGTCCTTGGCCGCGGCCACCGGCATCAATTTCTCGATGACCTCCTTGTCCTCGGCCTCTGCCCGCACATCCGAGATCGATACCGCGAGCCGGCGCGGTGTGGCGTACGGCGTCACATGGCTGGAAGGTCCAAGAAAGCCCTGTTCGCGTAGTCCCCCGGCGATTGCGCTCGCAAACGCATCGCCCAGGCGACGGAGCGCCTTGGGCGGCAGCTCTTCGGTCAGCAACTCGACCACCAGGGTTTCGGCCATCACGCGTTCTCTGCTACACGTCCGAGCAGGGGGAATCCCAGCGCCTCGCGCGACTCGACGTAAGCTTGCGCGACCAGACGGGACAAGGTGCGGATGCGTTTGATATAGCCTTCCCGTTCGGTGACCGAAATCGCGCCGCGCGCATCGAGCAGGTTGAAGGTATGCGCGGCCTTGAGGATCATTTCGTAACCGGGCAAGGGGAGCTTCTCGCCGAGCAGCCGGTTAGCCTCGCTTTCGAAAAAGACAAACTGCTCGAAGAGCTTCGCAACATTCGACGCTTCGAACGCATATCTCGACTGCTCGACTTCGTTCTGGAAAAAGACGTCTCGGTAGGAAATGCCTTCCCCGTACTCGAGATCGTAGACGGATTCGACGTTCTGCAGATACATCGCCATCCGCTCGAGGCCGTAGGTGATCTCGCCGGTGATCGGTTTGCAGTCGAAGCCGCCGACCTGCTGGAAATATGTGAATTGGGTGATTTCCATTCCGTTGAGCCACACCTCCCAGCCCAGGCCCCACGCCCCCAGCGTTGGATTCTCCCAGTCGTCTTCGACGAAGCGTACGTCGTTGGCTTTGAGATCGAATCCCAGCACCTGGAGCGAGCCCAGGTAGAGATCGAGGATGTCTTCGGGGGAGGGCTTGAGCACGACCTGGAACTGGTGGTGCTGATGCAAGCGGTTGGGGTTTTCTCCGTAGCGTCCGTCCTTGGGGCGCCGCGCCGGCTGAACGTACGCTGCGCGCCAAGGTTCCGGGCCGAGCGCGCGAAGAAAAGTCGCGGTGTGCGACGTGCCCGCGCCGACTTCGATGTCGTACGGCTGAAGCAGCGCGCAACGCTGATCGCCCCAGTATTGCTGCAGGCGAACGATGACTTGCTGAAAGGTGAGCATGTCGGCGGGTCCCGTCAGGACCCGATGTTACTGGATACCCCGCTCGCGGAACAAACCGCTTGCGGCTCGGTTCCCGGACCGTCTTGCGGCAAAGATCGCGGTGCCGAAAACGAGCATCGCGAGCGCCGCCACCAGCGCGTCGCCGAAACGCACGTACGGAGTCGTACCGGTTCGGCCGGAGATGGTTCCTTCGAGAATACCCCG
>VBCZ01000024.1 GCA_005889025.1 Betaproteobacteria bacterium | reverse complement strand
GTCGACATTTTGCGCGGCCATCGCGGCGAACGCCGTCTCGATCTCTGGCAGAGAAGATACCTCGACCACGACGGCTTTCACCCCGGCTTTTTGCGCGCCTGCCCGGATACTCTCCGATATTGCACGCGAGGTTGGGCTGGTGGGAGTCACCAGTACCCCCACGCGAGAAAGCTTTGGAACAGCGGCAAGCAACAAATCGAGGAGTTTCTCGCCGGTATCGCCACCCAGATTCGAGAGTCCCGTGATGTTGCCTCCGGGATGCGCGAGGCTTGTCACGAATCCGCTGCCTACCGGGTCGCCGGTGGTTGCCATGACGATGGGAATCGTGGTGGTCGCTTTCTGCGCCGCACCGATCGCCGCCGATGCCACTGCGACGATGACGTCCACTTTCAGCTGCACCAGCTCCGCCGCCAGCGCAGGCAATCTTTCGAACTTGCCGTCGGCAGAGCGCCACTCGACGATCAGGTTCTTGCCCTCGACATAGCCAAGGGCGCTCATCACTTTCAGGAATGCGGCGGTATTGCGAGAACTGAGCGTCCCGCTGTCCAGCGACAGAAAGCCCACGCGCCAGATCTTGCCTACTTGCTGAGCGTAGGACGCTGGCGGCCAGGACGCGGCGGCCAATCCAACGAGCGCAAGCAGCGTTTCACGTCTGTCGATCGGGCGAACGGGCAACTTGTTCAGAGCTTCCTTAGCGCGGCTAGAACGTCAGTAAGTTTGCTCTCCGAGCGCGACGTGATGCATCCGGCACGCAGGGCCAGCCCACCCAGGCGTAGCTGTCATCCCGAGCGATCGCGGGGGATCTGATTCTCGATGATGAGGCTCGCCCACCGGGCAATTCAGACCGTTGCGTGCTCCAACCGTTTTAACTCGCTACCTAGCTTGTTACGCGCCTCTTCGAGATCGTAGCTCGCCTGCAGCGCCATCCAGAACTGTTCCGACGTCCCGAAGTAGTGCGCCAGGCGAAGCGCAGTGTCGGCAGTAATCGCCCGCTTGCCGAGCACAATCTCGTTGATGCGCCGCGGCGGTACACCGATCGAGCGCGCAAGGGCGTTCTGGCTGATCCCCATAGGGGTCAGAAATTCTTCCAGCAAAACCTCGCCGGGATGGATATTGGGTAGCTTGCGCATGGGAGGCCTCGATTCAATGATAGTCGGCGATTTCGACCTCGTCGCATTGGCCATCGTGCCACACGAAGCAGATGCGCCATTGGTCGTTGATCCGGATGCTGTGCTGACCCGACCGCTTCCCCTTCAAGGCTTCCAAGCGATTCGCCGGAGGAATGCGCAAGTCGTCGAGTCGTTGGGCCGCGTCGAGCATTCGCAGCTTCCTGCGTGCAAGTGCTTGAATCTGATTCGGTAGACGGCGCGATATGTCTCCGTTCCAGACACGCTCGGTTTCCTTGTCCGCGAAGCTTCGGATCACGGTGAAACACTATAACGCAACACGTTATGTAACGTCAAACGTTATGGGACATGGTCGGCACGGGGCGATCGCCCCGTTCACGTTTCCGGGAATCCGGCCTTGCGCAGACCCGAATACCAGTGTTCCTCAGCCAGGCGGATGTAGTCCGGGTTCAGCGAAAAGCCTCGGGACTTGAGCGGGTCTTCGCCGCGTCGCCGTTCTGCGCGTACGCCGCCGCGAGGAGCAGATCGACCATCCAATCCTCGCGGTTCAATCCCTTGATTTTCTCGCACACGGCGATCGCGCGTTCGTGTTGGCCGAGCAACACGTGCGCTTCGCACGCGGGACGCATCTGCATGTAGCCTCCTGGAGGATCCAGCGCGATCGCCTGGTCGACCAGTGTCAGCGCTTCCGCAGGGTGCCCGGCCAGTGTCGTCAATTCAGCGTGATTCGATATCAGTCCGCTGCTGTCCGGCTCGAGTCGGATCGCCCTCGCGCTGGCTTCGAGCGAGGCATTCCACTGGCCCATGTACATCAGCGCCAAGGAACGAAAGACCCAGATGGTCGGCTGGCCGTCGTCGAGCTGGACCGCCTTGCTCGTAAGATCATTCATACGCTGTACGGCGCGGTCGCGATCGACTCGCACATCGTTTTCGATCTGCTGATCCAGAACGCCGGCGAGCCCCACCAGTGCCGGCACTGAATTGGGGTCGCGTCTCAGCGCGTCTTCGAACAGCTTTTCCTTTTCACGCGTCCTCTTGAGCGTATCGAGTTCTGTTCGGTCCAACGCATAGGCGCGAAGCACATCGTCCATCGGCGTCGGATCGCGCGAAGGCTGTGCCATCACTCGGCGGAGCTCGATCGAAACCAGCGATCGCGAGAGATGCCAGACGGCCGCGTGCAACGAGCGCAATCGTTCGGCTGAGGCACTCGTCGCCGCGAGAACAACGGTTTCACTCCACAGTTGTTCATTGGTCGCGCCGTTGACGAGGCGCAGACTGATCGAGGTTGCGTCCGCGCGGGGCCGAAGCTCGCCCTCCACCAGGTAGCGGACGTCGAGCGCCCGTGCTGTCGAGCTGGAGCCAGCATGCGCCGCCCGCGCCTGCGCTTCCGGAACTGCGACCACTCGAATCAGCGTGCTGGTGCGGGACAACATGGCAGTCAGGTCGCGCGTCAGCGACTCGGCCTGTCGCGCGCTGTCGGGATTTTCGGTGGGAGCAACGAGCGGCATCACCGCGACAGACATAGCGGGCGTTTCCGTGGGGGCGGTCGTTCGTGAGCCCCACCACAGCAATGCGGACCCGACCGCCACCACGGCGACGACTCCGGCAGCCCAAACTGTCTGCTTGCGTTGCAGCCACGCACGTTGGATCGGCGCCGCAATCGGCCCCGCCGCCGAGCGCGTCGCAGCCGCCCCAGCGGCGATGGGCGGGCGAATCTCCCCCGGGTTCAAGGAAACCGCAAACACCCGGATCGGCCGGCTGATGCTCTTGACCTGCTGCTCGCCGATGTCATCGAAGCCCACATCGAGACTCCCATGCACCTGGTCGCGCACGGCAGCCGAAACGCAGATGCCGCCCGGCTCGGCCAGCGCTTCCAGCCGCGCCGCAACGTTAACGCCGTCGCCGGCGATGTCCGCGCCATCGACGATGATGTCGCCGAGGTTGATGCCGATGCGGAACTCGAGGCGCTCGTCAGCCGTTTGCGTCTGGTTCGTCACCGCCATGGCCCGCTGCACGTCGATCGCGCACCGCAGCGCCGCGTCTGCGCTGCGGAATTCGAGGAGCATCCCATCGCCCGCGGTCTTGACGACATGACCGCCGTACTCGGCAATCTTGGGATCGATCAGGTTCGCGCGGATCTCGCGCAAGCGGGCGAGCGTGCCCGCATCGTCGCGTTCCATGTGACGGCCGAACCCGACGACGTCGGCAATGAGAATCGCGGCGAGCCGGCGGGTGACGCTTCGATTGACGGACATCCCTGCAGCGATCGGAGATTTTTGAAATTCAACCGTACCACAATGACAGGCGGGCTCGCAGTCGACGCCGCAGTTCGTGGTTCGACAAGCCTGTCCTGAGCCTGTCGAAGGGCTCACCACGAACGGGAGCCGAACCGTTCACCCTGAGCCTGTG
>VBCZ01000201.1 GCA_005889025.1 Betaproteobacteria bacterium | reverse complement strand
CCTATCGCCGTAGCGTGCGACCCCTGCGGCGCATATCGCGGTGTCGTGCGGCCATACGGAACCGTTGTGATACGACATCGGATTGAAACGCGCCTGTTCCGTCGCAAGGGTGCGCAGTCCCCATCCCGTATCGAACGCCGTCGAGAGAAGCTGGTCGGCGACATGTTGGGCTCGCGCCGCTGACGGCAGCCCTGTGTAAAGAAGATGACCCGCATTCGACGCGCGCACGCGACACAGCTCGCCCTCGCCGTCGAGCGCGATCCCGTAAAAATTCATCTCCGGCATCCAGAATGTCGCTTCGACCAGTTTTCGAAGCGACATGGCATGGTCGTGCCAGCGCCGGGCCGCGTCGGCGTCGCCACGCCGGGCAGCGAGATTGGACATCGCCAATCGTGCGGCGAATACGTAGCCCTGGACTTCGACCAACGCAATAGGTCCGCCGGGAATGCGGCCATCGGCGTGGAATACCGAGTCGACGCTGTCCTTCCACCCCTGATTGGCAAGTCCCGTCGGACGGGCGCGCTCGTAGTCGAGCAAGCCATCACGGTTGGAATCCCCGTCGCCGTCTATCCATGCCATCGCCGCGTTCAACGACGGCCACAGATAATCGATAAAGGCCATGTCGGCTGTCCGTTCCGCATACGCGCCGGCAAGCGTGACAAATAAAGGCGTCGCGTCCACGCCACCGTAGTAACGGCGAAAGGGCACCTCGCCCGTAGCGGCCATTTCGCCCTTGCGCATCTCATGCATGATCTTGCCGGGCGCAGAATCATCGAAAGGAGACGTCTCGCGCGCCTGGCTCTCGGCAAGAAAGGCCAGCACGCCCCGAGCCAGTGCGGGCTCGAGCCAGAGCGTCTGCAGCGCGGTGATGATCCCGTCGCGGCCGAAGGGCGTCGAAAACCACGGTATGCCCGCGTACGGGTAGGGCCCTGTGGGAAGCGCTGTTGTCAGCAACGCCAGGTCGGCGCGCGATTTGTCGACCCATTCATCGAACCGTCGCGCCGAGCTGCAGGTGCGCGACCCACGGCGACGGCGAAACCGCATGTCCGATCGCGCACTTGCGGCGGCGGCGCGAAACCGCGCTTCATCGGGCATCCTCTGCCGGTCCGGCCCGATCTCGATATAGAGGACGCGCCGGGCGTGATGGGGCAGGACCAGGCGCCACTCGGCACGGTCCGCCGTGAGCGACGAGGGCTTCTCCGAAAATGAGATCGCGCAGGCTCGCAGCACGCCATCAAGACCTTCGTAGCGCAAGATCACCGATTCGGCGGCGATGTCCGAAGCGAGGGTGCGCCCCTTTTCCTTACGCGCTATGCCACGCACCTCGAAAATGTCGGCGAAATCAGCCGCGAACCAGATCGAAAGCGGCGCGGCAAGCTCGCGCTCACCATAGTTGGTGAATACCAGCCTTTCGTAGAGGCGCTGCTGCCATAGAAAACGAGCGCGTTCGAGATGAATCACGCCTTGCGGCGTTGCCGCGTCGCCCAGCGGTGGCAGCGGCCGGTTGCTAACGTTGGCGCGAAAAAAAACGTTGTCGCGGCTTACCGCCGCGCCGAGCAGCGACGGCGAGATCCCTCCGATACCGAGCTGCCATCGCGAAAGGACTCGCGTGTCATCGCGGAACAGCCCGTCGCCCTCGCCTGAGACATCGCCGAGGGCGTCGGCGACCAGAAACGTGTCGTCATGCTTGAGCGCGTAGAGCCCGATGGGACCACGCGGTTCGAGCGGAGCGGCTTTCTCAACCGAGGGAACCGATGAAACGCCCGGTTTTGCTTCGCTCACGCGCTGAGCAGCCGTGCCCCGCATGCCACACCCGAATGTTGCAGGCGCGAATAACTGTCGAGATAGTTTTGCGCCATAACGCCCGCGGAAAATCGTCGCTCAAACGTCTTTCTCACTGTGCGACGATCCAGGTCGTCCGCCCTGCGCAATGCGGCGACCGCCTCCTCTTCGCTGCGCACCACAAATCCCGTGACGCCGTGATCGACGATCTCCGAGACCGAGCCTCGATCCCAGGCGATGACCGGTGTCCCGCACGCCATCGCCTCGATCATCACCAGCCCGAATGGCTCCGGCCAGTCGATCGGGAACAGCAGTGCTGACGCCCCGCCGAGCAGCTCGTTCTTTTCGGCGTCGCCGATCTCGCCTACGAAATCGGTGCTCGGGCCGACGAGCATGGGCTTGATCGAATCGCGAAAGTACGTGGCATCGGCCGCGTCCACCTTGGCGGCGATCTTCAGGAGGCGTCCGGCGCGTCGGGCGATGTTGATCGCGCGATCCGGACGCTTTTCCGGTGCGATCCGGTAGAGGTCTGACGGCAAGCCATGATGCACCGTCGCAACCCAGTTGGCGAAACGTAACGGCCGCCGCTGATCTTCCGAGATCGATACCAGGGGATATTGCATCCAGCGCCTGTACACGTCGCCCAGATCCTTCATGTCCAGCCGTCCGTGCAAGGTTGTCAGGGTTCGCAGCGGGCAGTGCTCGAAAAACGGGAAATGGATCATATCGATGTGGAAATGCATCACATCGAATTCATCCGCCCGTGTGCGCACTTCGTGGAGCATCGCAAGGTGCGCCGCAAGGTCCGACTTCAGCGCGCAAGGATCGAGACGCATCGCCTGGTCGCGGACTGGTACCAGGGCCCCCTTTGTCCGGGCATCGGCGCTTGCAAAAAGCGTCACGTCGTGTCCCAGATCGACCAGGGCATCGGTAAGGTGCGCGACCACGCGCTCCGTGCCTCCGTAGAATAACGGGGGAACGGATTCATACAGCGGAGCGATCTGCGCGATTTTCACGGATGGAACGAACGAATCCGGCCGAAATGATCCGGAACAGTGCCCCTCGAGTTATATAGACCGCCGGGGCAGGGCCAAAGTTCTTTGCCGGCCCATGTCTGAGCTGGCGTTGACGCGGCGCATCAGCGCCTGTTATTACGCCTGTAACGCGGCCTGCGCGTGAACGAGCCTGGCTCCGTGTTCGCGCGTCGAGTGAAAGCCGACCTTGCTCCAGCGTTCCATGACGACCTGCAGGTTGTACTTGTTGGTTGCAAGAAAGACCGGATTATCGTCGACGTCCGCCGCCATCGCAGCCGCGTTTTCTGCCTCGAAATTGCGCCGGGTCATGGCGTCGGGAAAGGTAAGCCAGCGGGCGGTTGCGATATTCGCTGGATCATAAACCGCGTCGACTTTATATTCCCGGACGAGGCGGTCGGCGACCACCTCGAATTGGAGCTGTCCCACGGCGCCAAGCAGCAGCGTGTTGTTCCAGCCGCGCTCGAACACCTGGATCGCGCCTTCTTCCCCGAGCTCTCTCAATCCTTTTTGCAGCTGCTTCGCCTTGAATGGATCGCGCGGCCGCGCGAGGCGAAACAGCTCGGGCGCGAAGTAGGGCACGCCTTTGTAGCTAAGCGTCTCGCCTTCGGTGAGCGTATCGCCGATCTGCAGCTGGCCATGATTGTGAATACCGATGATGTCGCCGGCGACGGCGTCGTCGCTTGAAACACGCTCATTGGCCATGAAAGTGATGACGTTCGATAATTTCACCTCACGACCGATGCGAAGATGCTGGACCTTCATCGCCTGCCGGTAGCGGCCGGAACAAACGCGAAAGAACGCGATGCGGTCTCGATGCTTCGGGTCCATGTTCGCCTGTATCTTGAATACAAAGCCCGAGAAAGCGGGCTCCGCCGGGTGCACGATGCGCGCGTCGCCGTCGCGCGGCTGCGGCGGAGGCGCCCATTGGGTGAGCGCATGCAGAATCTCCCGAACGCCGAAATTGTTGATTGCCGACCCGAAGAATACGGGCGTCTGACGACCTGCAAGGAATTCGGCAAGGTCGAATGGATGACTTGCCCCTCGTATGAGCTCGACGTCGTGGCGAAGCGTCTTCATTTCCTCGGGAAACAATTGGTCGAGCCGGGGATTGGAGAGCCCTTCGATGAGCTCGGTGTCGTCGCTCCTACGGTCTTCGCCGGGCGTGAAGCGCACCAGGCGATCCCGCAGCAGGTCGAAGACCCCGCGAAAGCTCTTGCCCATCCCTATCGGCCAGCTGATCGGCGCGCAGTCGATCTTCAGCACCGATTCGATCTCCTCCAGCAGCGCCACCGGCTCACGGACTTCGCGGTCGAGCTTGTTTACAAAAGTGATGATAGGGGTCGCGCGCAGTCTGCAGACTTTGAGCAGCTTGATCGTCTGCGCCTCGACACCTTTGGACGCGTCGATGACCATGACCGCGGCGTCGACCGCCGTCAGCACTCGATACGTATCCTCTGAAAAGTCCTCGTGGCCCGGCGTGTCGAGCAGATTAATGGTATGACCCGCGTATTCGAACTGCATCACCGAGCTCGTCACCGAGATTCCGCGCTGCTTTTCGATCTCCATCCAGTCCGATGTCGCGTGACGTGCGCTCTTGCGCGCTTTGACCGTGCCCGCCATCTGGATCGCACCGCCAAAAAGCAACAGCTTTTCAGTAAGCGTCGTTTTACCGGCGTCCGGGTGTGAAATGATCGCGAACGTGCGGCGGCGGGAGACGTCGCGGACCAGATCGGGCGGAAAGGAAGCGGCATTCATTCGTGTCTGCAGTGAGGCCTGGTGGAACCGCAAAACAAAAAGCCGCCGGCCGGCTTCGGCGGCGGCTTGAAAGGGTCGATTATACTCCGCATGCGCCGCTTGGTGCCGCGGAAGCGCGAGGGGAAACTACTCTCTTGCACTCGCTCTCCCGATCAGGCCTGGGGTCTCAATGAAAAAATTGCCACTGCAGCCTGTCTGATGCTGTTCACGGCGGGAAGGACATTGGCCGCGAACGGCGGCGAAAGCGCCGTGGGCACCTTCAAGAGCCAGGAAATCACCATCGTGGATTTCGCCCTGCGCTAAGGAGCGCGCATGGCGTATCCCGTGAAAAGGCCGCCTTGAGGCGGCCTTTTGAATGGAATCGACGCTGCGGCTTTTCGACCGCCGGTCAATACTCACTCACCTTCAATCATCGTCCCAGTGGCCCGCACGGAAGCGCCATTTGCCTCCATCGCTTCTCCACTCGTGCTGGATATAGTGATGCCCCTCGCGGTTCTGGATATAACGCCCTTCATTCCAGTTGTACTTCCGCGCATCGTTGTCCCAACGCCAATATCCACGCTCCCATACATAACCTTCGCGTGGGGCGGGGACGACTTCGACACGCGCCGCAGGGGGTGCCACGGTAACTTCGATTTCCGAAACGGCGAACGCCGCCGTCGGCGCCGCGATCAGCCCTGCCGCAAACATGATGCCCAACAACGCCTTGCTTGATCTCATGATGTCTCCTTGCATCGAATCGAATCCCCGAGGACGAGCGAAATCTCCACCTGCCCGCCTTTAGGTAACCAATGGACAAAGTGTCGCTTCTGCGAGTTTCGTGCAAACAGAGCGAAAGCCAAAAATCGGCGGCTGTCCGACAGCGCGCAAGACAGCGTCCTACATGTTCACCTTATAGGACCGCGCTACGGCGCCGGCGCCTCGCATGTAAGCGATGGTACCTAGCGGATAAATAATTTTGGTTGAATGGATTGCTTTTCACCACGCTTCGCCGAAAATGCCACAGACATGACCGTGATGCGCACCGACAGCCGTGTTCTGCGTGTATTCGCACACGCGACAGGCAGCCTGCATCCGATGAGCGACGATGCCTTGCAAGGCAGGTCCCGCGGCCCGGTCCATCCCGTCCGCGGCGCCGATCGCGCGGAGCGCCTCGCGCCGGATCGGAGCCGGCTCGTCTCGCAGCCTGGCGTTCGCGGGATTGCGGCGCGAGCGCGCCTATGAATGTGTCCTCGCTGTCAACACGCGTGGCGCTGATGTTCGGGGTCGTGGCGGTGTTTGCGTCGTTGCCGGGGCGTCCGCAAACCTACCCGATGCGACCGGTCCGTGTCATCGTGCCATTCTCTCCCGGCGGCGCCGTGGACGGTCCCATGAGATTGATCGCCCAGGAACTGTCGAAACGCCTTGGCCAGGGCATCGTGGTCGAGAACAAGCCGGGGGCCGGCGCCATGATCGGCAGCGAGATCGTCGCCAAGTCGCTGCCGGATGGCTACACGCTTCTGCTTGCGTCGCAAACCAACGCCATCAGCGCAACGCTGTACCCGAAGCTGTCGTTCGATCCGATCGGCGACTTCGTTCCGATTTCCCTGATCGGACGCGAGCCCGGCGTGGTCGTCGTCCATCCCGCGCTGCCGGTTCGAACGCTCAAAGAGTTCATCGCGTACGTCAAGGAGCGGCCCGGGCAGATCGACTACGCATCGTCTGGCAACGGCAGCGGACAGCATCTGTTCGCGGCGATGCTCGCGTCGATGGCAGACTTGAACATGAATCACATTCCTTACCGCGGCAGCGGCCAGGCGACGACCGATCTCCTCGCCGGACAAGTCCAAATGTCGATCCCGGGCCTGGCGGGCATGCTCGGACATATCAAGGCAGGCAAGCTGCGTCCGCTGGCAGTGACCGGCGCCCGCCGTGCCCCACAGCTGCCCGACGTCCCGACAGTCGGCGAAGCCGCGGTGCCCGGGTATGAGGCTTATGTGTGGATGGGACTGCTCGCGCCCAAAGGCACGCCGGCAGCGGTCGTCGACAAGTTGCAGCGGGAAATCGTCGTGGTGCTCGCGAGCGACGACGTCAAAAGCTATATGAACGCCGCGAGTATTGAAGCGGTCGGCTCGACGCCGGCCGATTTCGGCACATTTCTGCGCGCGGAACGGGCACGGTGGGCGCGCATCATTCGCGAGACCGGCGCCAAGGTCGATTAGTGCTATCCGAAACGAACGGATTGCCGTTTGTTCGCCAGACTGTTCGTGGTGAGTCCTTCGGCAAACTCAGGACAAGCCCGTCGAACCACGAATGCGAAATCGCGCGCAGCAGGCATTCATGCTTTTCGATAAGCGCAAGACAACGCGCAGCAAAGCCGACGCCGTGCTCTGCGGCTTCGATCCCCTGATAGAATTTAATCATGCCCCGAGTCCGCAAAGGCCAGGCCCCCGGCAAGCTTTCCCGTGTCGTCTTTCATGAGCGGTTCGCCCAGTCGTTCAAGGACCCTTGGTTCGATCCCGAGCGCGATGCACTGGCGCGCGTCGAAGACATCGCGTGGAAGGCCTATTCCGAAAGCCGCAAGGCGCCTTTGACCCAAAAGGCCGGAGAAGGCTTTGCCGACCCGACGTACGAGCTTTCCGTCGAGTGGCTCGAGACACGCGATCGGCTGCGCGCCGCGGAAGACAAACGCAACCACGCCGACACACCGTCACGCGTGCTTGTGGTCGTCGGCGCACCGCGCAACGACGGGAGCTGCCCCGGCGAGATATCGAAAACGTTTCGCCTGGCGCAGCTTTGCCGGGAGATTCTCGAGCGTGAGCGGATCGAAGTCGATCTGCTCGATTTGAGCCTGCTCACGTCCGACTACGCTAAGCGTATCTATCCCTGCAAGGGCTGCGTCTCGACGGCCATGCCGCTGTGTCACTGGCCCTGCTCCTGCTATCCCAATCACGCGCTTGCGCAGACCGGCGACTGGATGGCGGAAATCTACGAGCGCTGGGTCGCGGCGCACGGCGTCCTGATCGTCACTCCCGTGCACTGGTATCACGCGCCCAGCGTGCTGAAGCTCATGATGGATCGGCTGGTGTGCGCCGACGGCGGCAATCCCGACCCGACGTCGACGGCGGGCAAGGACGCGGCGAAGGCCAAGGCGCTCGAGCTTGCGGGATGGGCCTACCCGAAGCACCTCGCGGGCCGGGTTTATGGCGTCGTCGTGCACGGCGACGTCGCAGGCATCGAAGGCACGCGACGCGGCCTCGCGGACTGGCTCGATTGGTTGGGACTCATCGATGCAGGGCCGAAAGCGAGGCTCGACCGTTTCATCGGCTACTACGAGCCTTATGCGACAAGCCACGATGCGCTCGATCGCGACACCGGCGTGCAGGACGAGGTGCGCAACGTCGCCCGAGCCGTGGCCGAAGCCATGAAGCAGGCGCGCGCAGGCACGCTCAGCGCGCCGGGCGCCAAACTGAAATCGCCACGGCCTAAATAGAAT
>VBCZ01000203.1 GCA_005889025.1 Betaproteobacteria bacterium | reverse complement strand
ATCGCCCATTCCAGCAGGCGCCCATACACGATGTGCACCCATTCGACCTCACGTTCGACGCGATCCATGAAGCGGCCGAGCCAGGGCACGCGCGAAAAGCGCGAGCCCGCGGGATCGCGCCAGACCGAGGAGAGCATCGGATCGAGCGTGAAACTGACGAACAGAGACACCAGCACGGCGACCGCTACTGTCAAGCCGAACTGGAAGAAGAACTGGCCTACGATGCCCTTCATGAACGCGATCGGCACGAACACCGCGACAATGGCGAAGGTGGTGGCCATGACCGCGAGCCCGATCCCGTCGGTGCCTTCGCGCGCCGCCGCAAGATGCGTCTTGCCCTTCCCCAGGTGGCGCACGATGTTCTCGCGCACGTCGATCGCGTCTCAGCGTCATCATGTTGAGCGTGAAGCCAAATGCATACAAAGCGATGAACGTCGCGATCACCGCAATCGGCAGCGTGAGCCCGGTGATAATCGTGCTGCGCCAGGAGTGCAGAAACAGGAAGACGATCAAAACAGTGAGCAGCGCACCCTCGACGATCGTTGCCTTGACTTGGGCGACACTCGCCTCCACCTGGTCCGCCTGCGAGTACACGAGCCGCACCTCGACGTCCTGCGGCAGACGCGCCTTCAGCGACTCGATCGCTTCGCGCACACCGCGACCAGTCTCGATGATGTTGGCGTCCTGCGCCTTTCGGATATCGATGGTGATCGATGGGCGGCCGTTGATGCGGGAGATCGAATCGAGCTCCTTCTCGCCGTCGATGACGTCGGCGACCTGGCTCAAGTAGACCGGGCCGCCACCCTGCTGCGCGACGATGATGCGGCTGAATTGCGCGGGGTCCTTGATCTTGCCTTCGACGCGCACGATCGAGTCGTTGTGTCCGCGCGTGATGCGGCCTGCGGGGACGTCCTGGTTGGCGTTTTGCACGGCGGTCATCACCTGATCGACGCCGATGCCGAGCGACGTCAGGGCGGAAGGTTTGATCTGGATGAGAATCTGCCGCGTCACCCGCCCGTTGACGATTACCTGAGCGACACCGGGAATGTTCTCGATCGCCTTGACGATCGTCTGATCGGTGAGCGATGTCAGCTCGCGCAGCTCGACCGTCGGCGAGAGCACCGCGAGCGATATGGTGGGTCGGTTGTCCTCAATCTCGACGCGGATGACCTGTGGATCCTTGACGTCACGGGGAAAATTCGGCCGCACCAGCGCGATCTTGTCGCGCGCGTCCTGTATCGCGCGGGTTACCTCGGTGCCGAGGCGGAACTCGACGAACACCTGGCTTCGCCCTTCGCGCGAGTTCGAATAGATCCGCTTGACGCCCGACACCGTGTTGACGGCGTATTCGATCGGTTTGCTCACATCCGATTCGACGACTTCCGGCGAAGCGCCCGGATAGGCAGTCTCTATGTCTACGAACGGCAGCGAGACGTCCGGCATCTGCTCCACGCGCAGCCTCGCGTAGGAGAACAGGCCCAATACCACGATTCCGACCATCACCATGGTCGCGAACACCGGGTTGTTGATCGAGACTCGCGTAACCCACATGGCCGTCCTCTCTCGCTCTACTACTCGCAGCCGGCGCCTTGGCCGTCAGCCCGCGCCGGCGGCTTTCGGCGATGTCGCCGCTCGCACCAGTGCCGGTGCGCCCGCTTTCAGGTTGTCAAAGGGGGCGGCCAGGACCGGGACGCCGGGGGAGAGTGCGTTCTTGATCTCGACCCGGCCCGCCGAGTCATCGCGCCGGCCGACGGTGACGATGCGGCGCGCGAGCTTGCCGTTCTCGATGGTCCAGACGAACGTCTGCCCCGCCTCGGTACGGATGGCCACGGCAGACAGAGTGGGCACCGGCGCCCCCGCGACCAGGATGACTTGGCCGGTCCCGAACATGCCGCCGCGCAGCGCCGCGTCGGGGTTCGGGATATGGATGAACACCAGGATCGCCCGCGTCCCGGCTTCGGTCGTCGGATTGATGCGCTCGATCGTTCCGGCAAAGCGGCGCTCGCCGAAGCCGTCGATCGCAAGCGCCACTTTCATGCCCACAGCGAGCGCGGGCGTATCGTTGGCCGGGACCATCGCCTGCAACTCCATCTGCGCCAGATCGACGACAGTGACGAGCGGGGCGTCGAAATTCACGCATTCTTCGCCAACTGAGCCTGCGCCTCGATCGACTTGAGGGTGCCCTGCGTGACCGAAAGGTTGCTCTCCGCGGCGTCGTACGCGGTCTGCGAAATGAACTTCTGCTTGAGCAGCAGCTGATTCTGCGCCCGCTGCTTTTCGGCCAGCGCGAGCTGGGCGCGGCTGGCTTCGAGCGCGCCGATGCGGTCGGTGAGCTTGGCTTCGAGATCGGCGGTATCGAAGCGCACGATCACCTGTCCGGCCTTCACGGCCTGACCCTCGCGCACCGTGACCTGGCGAATCTCGCCCGAGACCTTCGATTTGACCGTGGTCTGATCGACGGGCTGCAGCGTGCCCGATAGCGGGAGCCAGCGCGTCAGTGCCGCAGGCTCGACGAAAGCCAAATCGTCCGCCGAGAACTCGAGCCTGACGGTCGCAGCCTTGTCCGCGGCTTCGGCGGCCGCGCGCTTGCTCGCGCGCAAGCCGACGCCGCCGGCGAGCCCGCCGATGACCAGTATCGCAATAAGGACGCCAGTGGTGCGGCGTCGTGTGAACCACCCTGCCATAACTCGTGCTTCCCCTGAAGGCTTGAGGCGTCTGGCGCCCGCGAATTCGATCATCGGGCTCGCCGCGGCGTTTTTTCGGCGCGTCCCGCAATTTAGATGCGCACACCCCGGCTGCCGGATTCAGCAAGGCGCGAGTCTAGTCTGCATACCATTACCTGGACAAGCGCGAACCGACGAAATGCCAGCCGCATGGCAAGAGTTGCGGCTGGCAGCGACGAACCGCCGCCGAGCTCGCGATCAGGGCAACAGCGCAATTGACATCGTGGGGTCGCGGGGCAATAATCTTTTGTTGCGCTAGGGTTTTTTTCTTACTACCCCCTTTCGGAGGACATCCATGAATTTCAACCGCTCGCTCGGCGTGTCACTTGTCGCCGCAGCGTTGGTGACCGCGTACGGCTGCGGTAAGGAAGAGCCGAAGAAGGCCGAAATGGCCACGCCCGCGGCCGCTCCCGCCGCGCCCGAAGTCGTTGTCAAGATCGGCCACGTCGGTCCCACCACCGGGCCGCAAGCCCACCTGGGCAAGGATAACGAGAACGGCGCCCGCATGGCGATCGACGATGCCAACGCCAAAAATATCGTCATCGATGGCAAGAAAGTGAAGTTCGAGCTGATCGCCGAAGACGATCAGGCGGACCCGAAGCAGGGCACGACCGTCGCGCAAAAGCTGATTGACGCCAAAGTGGCGGGCGTGGTCGGTCACCTCAACTCGGGGACGACGATCCCGGCGTCGAAGCTCTACAGCGACGCGGGCATTCCCCAGATCTCGCCCTCGGCAACCAACCCGAAGTACACGCTGCAAGGGTTCAAGACCGCTTTTCGTGTCATGGCGAACGACGTCCAGCAAGGCAGCGTCATCGGCAAGGAAGCGGTGACGACCTTGGGCGCCAAGAAAATCGCGATCATCGACGACAAGACTGCCTATGGCGCGGGCCTCGCCGATGAGACCGAAAAGGCCGCCAAGGCTGCCGGCGCGACCATCATTGCGCGCGAATACACTAACGACAAGGCAACCGACTTCAAGGCGATCCTGACCAAGATCAAGGCCAAGAATCCGGACGTCATCATGTATGGCGGGATGGATGCGCAGGGTGGCCCGATGGTCAAACAGATGAAGGAGCTCGGCATCAAGGCCAAGTACATCGCCGGCGACGGCGTATGCTCGGCGGAGTGGCCCAAGCTCGCCGGCGGCGCCGCCGAGGGCCAATACTGCACCCAAGCCGGCGTGCCACCCGAGAAGATGGCCAACGCCAAGGACTTCGTCACCCGCTTTACCGGCAAGTATGGCCCGATCCAGGTATACGCGCCGTACTCCTACGACGCGGCGATGACGCTGGTCGCGGCGATGCAGAAGGCCAACTCGACCGATCCGGCAAAGTACCTTCCCGAGCTTGCCAAGATCTCCTACGACGGCATCACCGCCAAGATCGAGTTCGACGAGCACGGAGATACCAAGAACGGCGCGATCACGCTCTATCAGGTCAAGGACGGCAAGCTTGTTCCACTGGCGACGAACGTCGGCGGCAAGACCGAGAAGGTCGCTGCCGACGCGGGCGCATCGACCAGTGGGATGAAGTCGGATATGAAGGCTCCTGCCGATGCGATGAAGTCCGACATGAAATCGTCCGGCGACACGATGAAGCCAACGCCCGCCCCCGATAGCATGAAAAAGGACAAAGCTCAGTAGACGAGCCCGCACGCGAAAGGCGCCCCACGGGGCGCCTTTTTTTTGCGCGACACGGCCGTTCCCATCGGGGGATTGCCGCCGCGCGGGTCGCAGCGGAGAATCCGCCAACGCCGCGGCGCAACCGGCGAGGAGGATCGCGTGGACATTTTCCTGCAACAGATCATCAACGGGCTGACGCTGGGCAGCGTGTACGCTCTCGTGGCGCTTGGCTACACCATGGTCTACGGCATCATCGGTCTCATTAACTTCGCGCACGGCGAGGTCGTGATGATCGGCGCGATGGTATCTCTGTCGGTGATCACCGCCCTGCTCGGCGCCCACGCGCCGCTTCCCAGTTTCGCGATCATCATTGCCGGTCTCCTCGTCGCGATCGTCGTATGCACCGTCCTCGCTTACGGCATGGAAAAAATCGCCTACCGTCCCCTGCGCAAGGCTCCGCGGCTCGCGCCGCTGATCACCGCGATCGGGATGTCGATCATCCTGCAAAACCTGGCGCTGATGATCTGGGGTCGAAATTACCTTACGTTCCCGACGCTGATCGAGCCCACGCCTCACAATATCCTCGGCGCGTCGATGACCGACCTGCAGATGCTTATCGTGCTTCTCGCGGCGCTGTTGATGGCCGGACTCGTGTTCGTCGTGCAGCGCACCCGCCTCGGCACCGCGATGCGCGCGACGGCGCAAAACCCGCAGGTGGCGGGCCTCATGGGCATCGACATCAACGTCGTCATCTCGGCGGCCTTCGTCATCGGCGCCGCGCTTGCGGCCGTCGCCGGGCTGATGGTGATGACCTACTACGGCATAGCGCACTACTACATGGGCTTTCTGCTCGGCCTCAAGGCGTTTACCGCCGCTGTGCTCGGCGGCATCGGCAATCTCGCCGGCGCGATGCTCGGCGGCATCCTGCTCGGTATCATCGAGGCGCTCGGCGCGGGCTATATCGGGGACATTTCCAATATCTGCGGCTTGCCGATCCTAAGCGATTCCATGCTCGAAAAATGCGCTGCCAGCGACGGACAGGTGAGCCTCTTCGGCAGCAACTACCAGGACGTTTTCGCCTTTTTTGTCCTCATTCTCGTTCTTATTTTCCGTCCGTCGGGCCTGCTCGGCGAGCGAGTCGCCGATCGCGCCTGACGGGAATGGCAAAAGCGTGAACACGAGCGAGCACAGGACGAAATCGATTCCGCTCAAAGTATGGGTCGGTGTGGCGCTCGTCGCTGCGGCATTGGCGCTGCTGCCATTCGTGGCGGCGTTGGCCGGGCAGGCCTGGGTGCGCATATTGAACTTCGCGATGATCTACACCATGCTGGCGCTCGGGCTCAATATCGTCGTCGGCTTCGCCGGCCTGCTCGACCTCGGCTATATCGCTTTCTACGCGGTCGGGGCCTATGTCTACGCCCTGCTTGCCTCGCCTCATTTCGGAGCGCATCTTCCGTTCTGGGTCATCGTGCCGCTCGGCGCTGGCGTCGCCTGCATTTTCGGCGTCCTGCTCGGCGCCCCGACCCTCAAGCTGCGTGGCGACTATCTGGCGATCGTTACCCTCGGGTTCGGCGAGATCATCCGCATCTTTCTCAACAATCTCAACGCGCCGGTCAATATCAGCAACGGCCCCCAGGGCATCAACCTCATCGACCCGTTTCGCATCGGCAACTTTTCCTTTGCGCGTCCGGAAACGATCCTCGGCGTTAGCTTCTCCGGCCCTCAAAAGTACTACTACCTGCTTTTGTTGATCACCATCGGAGTCATCGTGGTCAACCTACGCCTTCAAAACTCGCGTCTCGGCCGCGCGTGGGAGGCGATACGCGAGGACGAAGTTGCGGCCAGGGCGATGGGCATCAACACGCGCAATGTCAAGCTGCTTGCGTTCGCGATGGGTGCGTCCTTCGGTGGAATCGCCGGCGCGGTCTTTTCGGCGACGCAGCAGTTCGTCAGCCCCGAAAGCTTCGGGCTGTTCGAGTCGGTGATCGTGCTGGCGATGGTCGTTCTCGGTGGCATGGGCAATATCCCCGGCGTCATTCTCGGCGCGATCATGCTGACGCTGCTGCCTGAGGTGCTGCGCTACACCATGGAGCCGCTGCAAATGGCGCTGTTCAGGCGCGTCGTGCTCGACGCCGAGACGATACGTCTCCTGGTCTTCGGCATCGCTCTGGTGGCGATCATGCTCTACCGTCCCGCGGGTCTCTGGCCGTCGCCGGTTCGCAAGCGCGAGCTGGAAGTCGCCGCGACGCCGCAGTAACGATGAACCCGGTCGCGCTTCTGTCCGCAGTGGGGATCGCCAAACGCTTCGGCGGAGTGCAGGCGCTCGAGGACGTGAGCTTCACCATTCATTACGGCGAGATCTACGGCTTGATCGGCCCCAATGGCGCCGGCAAGACGTCTCTTTTCAAC
>VBCZ01000202.1 GCA_005889025.1 Betaproteobacteria bacterium | reverse complement strand
TTCGGCTTGAAGCACCGGGATCAGCTTGAGCGCGCGCAGTTGCTTGTGGTGCGCGAGGTAGCGAACTTCGGTGAAAGCCTCGGGGCCGACCATCGCTCCGATCGATATGGGAAATGCCGGATCGAGCAGCTGCCGAGGCTCGAACGGCGGCAGAAAAGCGTCGACCTGTTTCTGCGACGGAACATCGACCCGGTCGTATGCGTGCGTGAGAATGAAGCCGTCGATGCATACCATCACCGGACACGACAATTCCTCGGCGAGCTTGAAAGCCTGGATGTGCAGATCGAGCGCTTCCTGATTGCTCTCGGCGTAGAGCTGGATCCATCCCGCGTCGCGCATCGACACGCTGTCGGAATGATCGTTCCAGATGTTGATGGGCGCGCCGATGGCGCGGTTGCCAATGGTCATGACGATCGGCAGGCCAAGACCGGCGGCGTTGTAGACGGCCTCGGCCATGAACAGCAATCCCTGACTCGCCGTCGCCGTATACGTGCGCGCGCCCGCGGCGGAAGCGCCGATGGCGCCTGATTTGACCATCTCGCCCAAGCCCTCGACGATATGTGTCTGCGGCGTGATGGGATACGCGCAGATGACCTGCGGCCGGCAGAGCGCAATGGCTTCGGCGACGGCGCGCGAGCCTTCGATCTGTTTAAGCATGCACGGTCTCCAGGCAGCGGGTCACCATCGCGTGCGCCTCCATCGCAGCGACAACGTTCTTTTCCGCGATCGCGGGCGAAAATTTTTCACGGATGGCTGCAATCACCGACTCGAGATGGAGCACGCCGCTGATGGCGGCAAAGGCGCCGAGCAGCGGCACGTTCGGAACAGGTCGGCCGACGTGCTTCAACGCGAGCTCAGTGGCCGGCACCGCCGCGAGGCGATAACGCCGAAAGCCGCGGGTATAGCCGCTTAAGCCCAGCTCATCGAAGTCGCGCGTGGAGTTAATTACGATGAAACCGTCGGGGTGCAGTCCGGCGAACACATCGACCTGATGCAGCAGAGTCGGGTCCTGCACGATCAGTGCATCGGGCTCCAGCACCGGCTCACGTAAGCGGATCGCCTTGTCATCGATGCGGCAGAACGCCATGACCGGCGCGCCCATCCGTTCCGAGCCGAAACTGGGGAATGCCTGTGCGAACCTTCCCTCGATGAACGCGGCCACCGACAGCATCTCGGCACCCGAGACGACGCCCTGTCCGCCGCGGCCATGAATACGAATTTGGAACATCCACTCCTCCGGGCCAGCGCTCGGGACCGGTCAAGCGCGTCCGCGAGCCGTGCATGTGTGCTACTTTCAGTTTGTGATGGTGCTCGTGTCGCCGAAAACTCTCTTGATGCAGGTCAAGGGTTGGATGGACAATTGGATTTAGCTTGACTCCACCGCGACCCAACCTCGGCGCGGTACCCTGCCTTGGGACCGAGATGCAAGTCGTAAAAATGGATATCGTCGTTGTAGGCGGCGGAGGCGCAGGCCTGCGCGCAGCCATCGCTGTCAACGAGAGCGACCCGCAACTTCGCGTCGCGCTGATTTCGAAGGTCGTGCCGATGCGCAGTCATACGGTCGCCGCCGAAGGCGGTTCGGCCGGCGTTGTGCGCACCGACGACAGCCTCGACTATCACTTCAACGACACGGTGTCGGGCGGCGACTGGCTTTGCGATCAGGAGTCGGTCGAATACTTCGTCACGCACTGCGTCGAGGAGATGGTGCAGCTGGAGCACTGGGGCTGTCCATGGAGCCGCCAGGCGGACGGACATGTCAACGTGCGCTTCTTCGGTGGGATGAGGGTGCAGCGGACGTGGTTCGCCGCCGACAAGAGCGGCTTTCATATCCTGCACACGCTGTTCCAGACTTCACTGAAGTACCCGAGCATCGAGCGCTTCGACGAGTTCTTCTGCGTTGACTTGATCGTCGAGGATGGCCGGGTGCGCGGCGTGGTTGCGATCGAGATCGCCACCGGCGAGCTGTTCCTGTTCGAATGCAAGGCCGTGATCCTCTGTACCGGCGGCGCCGGCCGCGTCTTTCGCCAGAACACCAATGCGGGCATCGTCACCGGCGACGGCATGGGCATCGCGTATCGCCACGGCGTGCCGTTGCGCGACATGGAGTTCATGCAATGGCATCCCACCGCGTTGCCGGGAACCGGCATCGAGCCATTCCCGCGCGCCAAGGCGATGGAGCTCGGGCCCCGCGACCGGCTGTCGCAAGCATTCTGGTACGAAGAGCAGAAAGGCCGAACTCTGCAGACCCCTCACGGCAGCGCCGTCAACCTCGACTTGCGCCACCTCGGCGCGAAAAAAATCCACGAGCGCTTGCCGCTGATCACCGAAGTCTCCAAGACTTTCGTCGGCGTCGATCCAGTGACCGCGCCGATCCCGGTCCGCCCGGCGATGCATTACACCATGGGCGGCATTCTTTGCAACAAGGAGACGGAGACGCCGTTGCCTGGGCTTTTCGCCGCGGGCGAATGCTCCAGCGTCG